>NZ_JBFAXI010000015.1:103878-123302 GCF_040680735.1 Streptomyces sp. NPDC051987
CGTGGGAGCCGGGCCCCGGGCCCCCCAAACCCGCCCCGCCCCCCCCCCCCCGGGGGGGGGCCCGCTTTTCACGTCCCGCTCACCTGCGTGGTCCCGGTACGCCGGTTCAGTCCCCCAGGTGCGTCGGCGCGAACATCCGCAGCAGGGCCGGGAGGACGACCACCGCGGGGCCGGGGGCCGCGAGTGCCTTCGCCAGGTCCGACTCCAGGGTCTCCGGGGTCGTCCGGAGGGCCGGTACCCCGAAGGACTCCGCCAGGGCCACGTAGTCGGGGCGGGTCAGCTCCGTCGCGCCGGCTTCGCCGAAGGCGTCGGTCATGTACTCGCGGAGGATGCCGTAGCCGCCGTCGTCGACGATGAGCCAGGTGACCGGGAGGTCGTGCTGGCGCGCCGTCGCCAGTTCGGCGACGGAGTAGAGGGCGCCGCCGTCGCCGGAGACCGCCAGCACCGGGCGGGTCGGGTCGGCGGCGGCCGCGCCGAGGGCCGCCGGGAAGCCGTAGCCGAGGCCGCCGGCGCCCTGGGCGGAGTGCATGAGGTTCGGCGCCTGGGCGTCGAACGCGGACCATGCCCAGTACGCCAGGATCGTCATGTCCCAGAAGGACGGGGAGCCGGCCGGGAGGGCGCGGCGGACCGACGCCAGCACGTCCTGTTCCAGGGTGAGTTCCTGCGCGGCGATGCGTGCCGAGACGCGGGCGAGCAGGTCTCGTACCCGGTCCGGGGCCGACGGGTCCTCGCGCGGGGTCACCGTCTCCAGGAGCGCCTGGAGGGCGAGGCGGGCGTCCGCGTGGATGCCGAGGGCCGGATGGTTGGACTCCAGCTTGCCGAGGTCCGCCTCGACCTGGATCACCCGGCCGCGCGGCGTGAACGTGTGGTAGTTCGAGGAGAGTTCGCCCAGGCCCGAGCCGACCACCAGCAGGACGTCGGCGTCCTCCAGGAAGTCCGTGGTGTGGCGGTCCTCCAGCCAGGACTGGAGGGACAGGGGGTGCTGCCAGGGGAACGCGCCCTTGCCGCCGAAGGTGGTGACGACCGGCGCGTTCAGCGTCTCCGCCAGCTGCCGCAGCTTGCCGGAGGCGTCCGCCCGTACGACCCCGCCGCCCGCGATGACCGCCGGGCGGGCCGCGCGCGAGAGCAGGTCGGCGGCGAGCGCCGTGAGTTCGGGGCGCGGGGGGAGGTCGTCGGGGGTCGCGTCCACCGCCGTCACCACCGGCAGCGCGGTCTCGGCGAGGAGCACGTCCTGCGGGATCTCCACCCACACCGGGCCGTGCGGGGCGGTCAGCGCCGACTTCCAGGCCGCCGCGAGCGCGGACGGTATCTGCGACTGGGTGCGGACGGTGTGGACCGACTTCACCACGCCCCGGAAGGAGGCCGCCTGGTCGGGGAGTTCGTGCAGATAGCCGTGGCGGCCGCCGCCCAGGCCCGCGGTGGGGATCTGGCTGCTGATCGCGAGCACCGGCGCGGAGGCGGCGGCCGCCTCGTGCAGCGCGGCCAGCGAGGTCAGCGCGCCGGGGCCGGTGGAGAGGAGCAGCGGGGCCGCCTCACCGGTGATCCTGCCGTAGGCGTCCGCCGCGAAGCCCGCGTTGTTCTCCACCCGCAGGCCGACATAGCGCAGGGAGGAGCGGCGCAGCGCGTCGAAGACGCCGAGCGCGTGCTGGCCGGGCAGCCCGAAGACGGTGGTGGCGCCGAGCCCGGCGAGGGTCTCCACGACCAGGTCTCCGCCGCGCCGGCCCGGGGGAGGGTCGAGCGCGGCGGCCGTCTGGGCGGGCGTCGGACGGAGCACCAGGTCGTGGTCGTGGGTCACTTCGAGCGCGCCTCGGCAATCTGTCGGGTCATGATCGTGGTCTGTTCGTACGCGGTGTGCGCGGCCCGTCGACCGGGCCGCGGGGCGTCTGGTTGCCGCTCATGGGCGAGCCGCCTTCTCTCCCGCGCTTCGTCGCGTACCTGCTGCTGTGTGCTGCGTCTGCCGACGACTCTAGTAGGGGGCCGGCACCGGCTCCGGCCGAGAAGCGGGAGCTCGCCCGCCCAGGGGCTCGGGGCACCGCGCGACCAGCGCACCCCTTCGCAGTGATCCACGTCCCAGCGCGCGATACGCGAGGGAACCGCGCAGTCCGCTGCCCCAGAATGGAGCCATGCCGATACCCGGGACGCCCAGCCGCGCCGAGCTCGTAGAGCACCTTGTGAAGACCCGTATCGCGGGCGATGTCGCCACGCCCCGCGAGAACAACCTGCTCCACTACCGCAAGCTGGCCAACGGCGAGCGCAACTGGTGGCTGGGGCTGGAACTCGGCGACCGCTGGAGTGACGAGCAGGACGTGCTGGCCGTGATGGCCGAGCGGGTCGGGGTGAACGACGATCCCGAGTACCGGTACGGCCAGGACACCATCGACCCCGAGCTGACCATGGACGGCCTGAACCGGCTGGCGGCCCGGCTGCGCAAGGCGGCCGACGGTCAGCAGCGGGTGCTGTTCGCGACCGGCCACCCGGGCGGCCTGCTCGACGTGCACCGGGCGACCGCGGCGGCGCTGCGCGCCGCGGGCTGCGAGATCGTGGTGATCCCGGACGGGCTGCAGACGGACGAGGGGTACGTCATGCAGTTCGCCGACGTGGCGGTCCTCGAACACGGGGCGACGTTGTGGCACACCCACTCCGGGGAGCCGATGAAGGCCGTGCTGGGCGGGCTGGAGCGCGAGGGGCGCCCGCGCCCCGACCTGGTCGTCGCGGACCACGGCTGGGCGGGCTACGCGGCACAGGTCGGCCTGGACTCCGTCGGCTACGCCGACTGCAACGACCCGGCGCTGTTCCTCGCCGAGGCGGAGGGCACCCTCCAGGTGGCCGTACCGCTCGACGACCATGTGCTCAGCCCGCGGTACTACGATCCGATGACCGCGTATCTGCTGGCCGAGGCGGGCCTGGCCTGACCGGCCGATGTGCGGCCCCCCCGAAGCGGGAGCCGCACATCGTGGCCTGGCCCTAGACCCTGGACGGGACCGGAACGGCTGGTCTGCCGTCGCCGGTCGCTCAGAAACCGAAGCCGAAGCCGCCGAAGCCTGCGACGCCGCCGAACCCGGCGACCCCTACGGTGGGGACGACCACGACAGGGACGACGGCGACGGCGGCGGGGTAGTACCCGTATCCGTAGTTGCCGTAGCCGTAGCGGCAGTTGTTGAACCCGCCCCTGAAGCCGTTGCAGCCGCCGAAGCCGCCGGCGCCGGTGACGATGGACTGGTGAGTGGAGGCGGGGGCCGCCGAGGCGGTACCCGCGGCGCCGGTCGCGGCACCACCGGCCAGCAGCAGGCCGGCGGCGGACATCGCGGCGAGACGCCTCGCGCGCTGTACTCGCATGGGAAATACCTTTCTGCCGGACATACGTCCGCTACGCGGCACGTCCGCTATGCGGCACATGCACTGTGCGGCATTTCACTCATAGAGCTTAATTCGCAACAAAGGCGACGGCACGTCGAACGGTCACCGCACGTCATCGCCCCAGCTCATCGGCGCCCAACAGTCGACGTCGACGCTACGGGGCCGCCCTATCTGGGGACGCGGACCACGCCCTCCTGGATCACGGAGACGGCCAGCGAACCGTCCTGGGTGTAGATCCGGGCCTGGCCGAGCCCGCGGCCGCCGTGCGCGGACGGTGACTCCTGGTCGTACAGCAGCCACTCGTCGGCACGGAACGGCCGGTGGAACCACATGGCGTGGTCGAGCGAGGCACCCACCACGTCCCCGACCGCCCAGCCGCCGCGGCCGTGCGCGAGCAGGACGGAGTCCAGGAGGGTCATGTCGGAGACGTAGGTCGCGAGGACGACGTGCAGCAGGGGGTCGTCGTCGAGCTTGCCGTTGGTGCGGAACCACACCTGGCTGTGCGGCTCGCGCGGCTCGCCGTACCTGCCGAACGGCGGCTCCTCGACGTACCGCAGGTCGATCGCCTCGCGGGCCTCCAGGAACTTCTCCACGACGGCCGGATCGAGGTGGCCGTAGTCCCGGAAGCGCTCCGCCGAGGTGGGCAGGGTCGCCGGGTCGGGCGCGAGGGGCATCGGGGCCTGGTGGTCCAGGCCCTCCTCGGCCAGCTGGAAGGAGGCCGACAGGGCGAAGATCGGCCGGCCGTGCTGGACGGCGACCGCGCGCCGGGTGGTGAAGGAGCGGCCGTCGCGGATGCGCTCGACGGTGTAGACGATGGGCGCGCCGGGGTCGCCGGGGCGCAGGAAGTACGCGTGCAGCGAGTGGGCGAGCCGGTCCGCCGGGACGGTGCGCCCGGCGGCGACCAGCGCCTGGGCCGCGACCTGCCCGCCGAAGACGCGCGGGACGACGGCCGACCGGGACTGGCCGCGGAAGATGTTCTCCTCGATCTGCTCCAGGTCGAGCAGGTCGAGGAGATCACTCAGTGCCTGGTTCATGGCACCTTTTCTACTGGCGGGTTGTTGCGGTGGTCCTACAGGCCCATGTCCTTCGCGATGATCGTCTTCATGATCTCGCTGGTGCCGCCGTAGATGCGGTTGACGCGGTTGTCCGCGTACAGGCGGGCGATGGGGTACTCGTTCATGAAGCCGTAGCCGCCGTGCAGCTGGAGGCAGCGGTCGATCACGCGGTGCGCGACCTCGGTGGTGAAGAGCTTGGCGCTGGCGGCCTCGGCCGGAGTCAGCTCACCGGCGTCCAGGGCCTCCGTGGCCCGGTCGACGACGGCCTCGGCTGCGTCCACCTCGGCCTGGCAGGCGGCCAGCTCGAACTTGGTGTTCTGGAAGGCGGCGACGGGCTGGCCGAAGACGACGCGGTCCTGGACGTACTGCTTGGCGAACCGGACGGCGGCCTTGGCCTGCGCGTAGGCGCCGAAGGCGATGCCCCAGCGCTCGGAGGCGAGGTTGTGGCCGAGGTAGTAGAAGCCCTTGTTCTCCTCGCCGAGCAGGTCCTCGACCGGGACCTTGACGTCGACGAACGCCAGCTCGGCGGTGTCGGAGGTCTTGAGGCCCAGCTTGTCGAGCTTGCGGCCGACCGAGTAGCCCTCCGCCTTCGTGTCCACCACGAAGAGGGAGATGCCGTGCCGGCGGTCCTCCTTGGTGGGGGCGGAGGTCCGGGCGCAGACGATCATGCGGTCGGCGTGCACACCGCCGGTGATGAAGGTCTTGGCGCCGTTGAGGACGTAGTGGGTGCCGTCCTCGCTGAGCTTGGCGGTGGTCTTCATGCCCGCGAGGTCGGAGCCGGTGCCCGGCTCGGTCATCGCGATGGCCCACATCTCCTCGCCGGAGACGAACTTCGGCAGGTACCGCTTCTTCTGCTCGTCCGTCGCCAGCAGCTTTATGTAGGGCAGGCCGAGCAGCACGTGCACGCCGGAACCGCCGAAGGTGACGCCCGCGCGGGCGGTCTCCTCGTACAGGACGGCCTCGAACTTGTAGGAGTCGATGCCGGCGCCGCCGTACTCCTCGTCGACGCGGATGCCGAAGACGCCCAGCTCGGCGAGCTTGTAGTAGAACTCGCGCGGGGCCTGGCCGGCGGCGAACCACTCGTCGTACACCGGTACGACCTCGGCCTCGATGAAGGCGCGGATGGTCTCCCGGAACGCCTCGTGATCCTCGTCGAACAACGTACGGCGCACGGCCGCCACCTCCACGGACTCCGACTGTCTAAGCGCTTGCTCAGAGTCCAAGGTACCGGCGGGTAGGCCGACGGGTCCAGGGCGGGAAGGGAAGCGACGAGGGTAACGCTCGTCACGCCGACGCCAGAGCGCCGCCCCGACGCCGGAGTCCCGCCCCGACGGCGGAGCAGGCGCACAAGGCGCCGTCACTCCCCCGCCGCCGCCTCGAACGCGCCCCTCGCCATGCGGTGCAGGAGGACCGCCGTCGCGCCGCGGCCGGGCAGGGAACCCGGTCGGCCCAAATGCGGGGTGGAGTTCAGCAGACCGAAGACGGAGTGGACCGCCGAGCGGGCCGCGGGCTCGGGGAGCGCCGGGTAGACGCCACGGACCACCTCCACCCAGAGCTCGACGTACTGCCGCTGCAGCTGCCGCACCAGTTTCCGGTCGCTGTCGCGCAAGCGGTCCAGCTCCCGGTCGTGCAGGGTGATCAGTGGACGGTCGTCGAGGGCGAAGTCGATGTGGCCCTCGATGAGGGAGTCCAGGACCGCCGAGGGCGCGGTGTCCCCGTCAGCCTCCGCCAGACGGCGCCTGGCCCCCGTCAGCAGCTGCCCGCTGATCCCCACCAGCAGCTCCGCGAGCATCGCGTCCTTGCCCGCGAAGTGCCGGTAGAGACCGGGGCCGCTGATGCCGACCGCGGCCCCTATCTCGTCCACGCCGACGCCGTGGAAACCGCGCTCGGCGAACAGCCGGGCGGCCTCCTTGAGGATCTGCTCGCGGCGGCTCGGGGCGTCGGTTCTCGTGACCATGAAGGCAATTCTAGACAGGGGGGTTAGCGGTCGTTAACCTGAGGGAAATGCGTTAACGCTCATTAACAAGAATGAGGGGATCGCGGCATGGACCAGGCGCCGGAGCTTCACAGCGCGGCAGACCCCGCGTCGGAGGCCTTTCGGGCCAACGAGGAGGCGCACCGCGTCCTCGTCGAGGAGCTGCGCGCCAAGCTCGCCACCGCCGCGCTGGGCGGCGGCGAGAAGGCGCGGGCCCGGCACACCGCGCGCGGCAAGCTGCTGCCCCGGGACCGGGTGGACACCCTCCTCGACCCCGGCTCCCCCTTCCTGGAGCTGGCCCCGCTGGCCGCCGACGGGATGTACGACGGGGCGGCCCCGGCGGCCGGCGTGATCGCCGGGATCGGCCGGGTCGCCGGCCGCGAGTGCGTGATCGTGGCCAACGACGCCACGGTCAAGGGCGGCACGTACTACCCGATGACCGTGAAGAAGCACCTGCGGGCGCAGGAGGTGGCCCTCGACAACCGGCTGCCGTGCGTGTACCTGGTCGACTCCGGCGGCGCCTTCCTCCCCATGCAGGACGAGGTCTTCCCGGACCGCGACCACTTCGGGCGGATCTTCTACAACCAGGCCCGGATGTCGGGGGCGGGCATCCCGCAGATCGCGGCCGTGCTCGGGTCCTGCACGGCGGGCGGCGCGTACGTCCCCGCGATGAGCGACGAGGCGGTCATCGTCCGCGACCAGGGCACGATCTTCCTCGGCGGTCCGCCGCTGGTGAAGGCCGCCACCGGCGAGGTCGTCACCGCCGAGGAGCTGGGCGGCGGCGAGGTGCACTCCCGGATCTCCGGGGTCACCGACCACCTCGCCGAGGACGACGCGCACGCGCTGCGCATCGTCCGGAACATCGTCGCCACCCTGCCCGCCCGGCGCACGCTCCCCTGGGAGGTCGCGCCCGTCACCGAGCCCAAGGTCGACCCCTACGGCCTCTACGGCGCCGTCCCCGTCGACTCCCGCACCCCCTACGACGTCCGCGAGATCATCGCCCGCGTGGTCGACGGCTCCCGGTTCGCCGAGTTCAAGGCCGAGTTCGGGCAGACCCTGGTCACCGGCTTCGCCCGGATCCACGGCCACCCCGTCGGCATCGTCGCCAACAACGGCATCCTCTTCTCCGAGTCCGCCCAGAAGGGCGCCCACTTCATCGAGCTGTGCGACCAGCGCGGCATCCCGCTGGTGTTCCTGCAGAACATCTCCGGCTTCATGGTCGGCAAGGACTACGAGGCCGGCGGCATCGCCAAGCACGGCGCGAAGATGGTCACGGCCGTGGCCTGCACGAGGGTCCCGAAGCTGACCGTCGTCGTGGGCGGTTCGTACGGCGCGGGCAACTACTCCATGTGCGGCCGGGCCTACTCGCCCCGCTTCCTGTGGATGTGGCCCAACGCCAAGATCTCGGTGATGGGCGGCGAGCAGGCCGCGTCGGTGCTGGCGACCGTCAAGCGGGACCAGCTGGAGGCGCGGGGAGAGTCCTGGGCCGCGGAGGACGAGGAGGCCTTCAAGGCGCCCGTCCGCGCCCAGTACGAGCGCCAGGGCAACGCCTACTACGCGACCGCCCGCCTCTGGGACGACGGGGTCATCGACCCCCTCGACACCCGGCAGGTGCTGGGACTGGCCCTGACGGCCTGTGGCAACGCGCCGCTGGGGGAGCCCCGGTTCGGCGTCTTCCGGATGTGAGGAGGGGACTCGTGTTCGACACCGTACTCGTGGCCAACCGGGGCGAGATCGCCGTCCGGGTCATCCGCACGCTCCGCGTGCTGGGCGTCCGCTCGGTGGCCGTGTACTCCGACGCCGACGCGGACGCGCGGCACGTCCGCGAGGCCGACACGGCGGTCCGGATCGGTCCGGCGCCGGCGGCCGAGAGCTATCTGTCCGTGGAGCGGCTGCTGGCGGCGGCCGCGTCCGGCGGGGCCCAGGCCGTCCACCCGGGCTACGGCTTCCTCGCCGAGAACGCGGCCTTCGCGCGGGCGTGCGAGGAGGCCGGGCTGACCTTCATCGGGCCGCCGGCCGAGGCGATCGCGCTGATGGGCGACAAGATCCGGGCGAAGGAGACGGTGAGCGCGGCCGGGGTGCCGGTGGTGCCCGGCGGCCGTGACCCCGAACTGGCGGACGCGGCCCGCGCGTTGGGCGCACCGGTCCTGCTCAAGCCGTCGGCCGGCGGCGGCGGCAAGGGCATGCGGCTCGTGCGCGACCTGGAGGTCCTGGACGACGAGATCGCCGCCGCCCGCCGTGAGGCCCGCGCCTCCTTCGGCGACGACACCCTCCTGGTCGAGCGGTGGATCGACCGCCCCCGGCACATCGAGATCCAGGTCCTGGCCGACGGCCACGGCAACGTCGTCCACCTCGGCGAGCGCGAGTGCTCGCTCCAGCGGCGGCACCAGAAGGTGATCGAGGAGGCGCCCTCGGTCCTGCTCGACGAGGCGACGCGGGCCGCGATGGGCGAGGCGGCCGTCCAGGCGGCGCGCTCCTGCGGGTACGTGGGCGCGGGCACGGTGGAGTTCATCGTGCCGGGCGGCGACCCCACCTCGTACTACTTCATGGAGATGAACACCCGCCTCCAGGTGGAGCACCCGGTCACCGAACTGGTCACCGGCCTGGACCTGGTGGAGTGGCAGCTGCGGGTGGCGGCCGGCGAGCGGCTGACCTTCGCCCAGGACGACGTCACGCTCACCGGCCACGCGGTCGAGGCCCGGATCTGCGCCGAGGACCCGGCGCGCGGCTTCCTGCCCACCGGCGGCACCGTGCTCCTGCTGCGCGAGCCGTCGGGGGACGGCGTCCGCACCGACTCCGGGCTCAGCGAGGGCACCGAGGTCGGCAGCCTGTACGACCCGATGCTGTCCAAGGTGATCGCGTACGGCCCGGACCGCACGACCGCGCTGCGCCGGCTGCGGGCGGCGCTGAGCGAGACGGTCACCCTCGGCGTGCAGACGAACGCCGGTTTCCTGCGCCGTCTGCTGGCCCATCCGGCGGTCGTGGCGGGCGAGTTGGACACCGGCCTGGTCGAGCGGGTGGCGGACGACCTGGTCGCCGCGGACGTCCCGGACGAGGTGTACGAGGCGGGCGCGGCCGTACGGCTGGAGGCGCTGCGGCCGCTCGCGGACGCGGGCTGGACGGACCCCTTCTCGGTGCCCAGCGGCTGGCGCCTGGGCGGTACGCCGAGACCCGTGGGCTTCCACCTGCGGGTGCAGGACCCGGTGGAGTACGTCCCGCGCGGCACGCACACCGTCACCGCCGACCGGGTGTCGGTGGTGCTGGACGGCGTCCGGCACACCTTCCACCGCGCCGCCGACTGGCTCGGCCGCGACGGCGACGCCTGGCAGGTCCGCGACCACGACCCGGTCGCCGCGTCCCTCACCGGCGTGGGGCACGCGGGGGCCGACTCGCTCACCGCGCCGATGCCCGGCACGGTGACCGTCGTGAAGGTCGCCGTCGGGGACGAGGTGACCGCCGGGCAGAGCCTGCTGGTGGTGGAGGCGATGAAGATGGAGCACGTCGTCTCCGCCCCGCACGCCGGCACGGTCGCCGAACTCGACGTGACGCCGGGTGCCACGGTCGCCATGGACCAGGTGCTCGCCGTGATCGCCCCGCACGAGGAGGAGACGGCATGACGAGCCCGGGGACCGGCCTGCCCATGGTCGTACCGGCGACCGACCTGCCCGCCCGCGTCCGGATCCACGAGGTCGGTGCGCGGGACGGCCTGCAGAACGAGAAGACGGCCGTACCGACGGCGGTGAAGGCGGAGTTCGTGCACCGCCTGGCCGACGCGGGCCTGACCACGATCGAGGCGACCAGTTTCGTGCACCCCAAGTGGGTGCCCCAACTGGCCGACGCGGAGGACCTGTTCCCGCAGCTCGCCGATCTCCGGGACGTCTGCCTGCCCGTCCTGGTCCCCAACCAGCGCGGCCTGGACCGCGCCCTCGGCCTCGGCGCCCGCCGGGTCGCCGTCTTCGCCAGTGCCACCGAGTCCTTCGCCAAGGCCAACCTCAACCGCTCGCTGGAGGAGTCCCTGGCCGTCTTCGACCCGGTCGTCCGGCGGGCCAAGGACGCAGACGTGCACGTGCGCGGGTACGTCTCGATGTGCTTCGGCGACCCCTGGGAGGGCGCCGTCCCGCTCCACCAGGTGGTCCGCGTCTGCAAGGCGCTGCGCGACATGGGCTGCGACGAACTGAGCCTCGGCGACACGATCGGCGTGGCCACCCCGGGCCACGTCCTGGAACTGCTCTCCCTGCTCAACGAGGAGGGCGTGCCGACCAATGTCATCGGCGTGCACTTCCACGACACCTACGGCCAGGCGCTCGCCAACACCTACGCGGCCCTGGAGCACGGCGTGACGACGATCGACGCGTCCGCCGGCGGGCTCGGCGGCTGCCCGTACGCGAAGTCCGCCACCGGCAACCTCGCCACCGAGGACCTGGTCTGGATGCTCCAGGGCCTCGGCATCGAGACCGGAGTCGACCTCGGCCGCCTGACCGCCACCAGCGTGTGGATGGCCGAACAGCTGGGCCGACCCAGCCCGTCCCGCACCGTCCGCGCCCTCTCCCACCAGGAGTGACGACCATGGACCACCGCCTCTCCCCCGAACTGGAAGAACTCCGCCGTACGGTGGAGGAGTTCGCGCACGACGTCGTGGCGCCGAAGATCGGCGACTTCTACGAGCGCCACGAGTTCCCGTACGAGATCGTCCGCGAGATGGGCCGGATGGGCCTGTTCGGGCTGCCGTTCCCCGAGGAGTACGGCGGCATGGGCGGCGACTACCTCGCCCTCGGCATCGCCCTGGAGGAGCTGGCCCGCGTCGACTCGTCCGTGGCGATCACACTGGAGGCCGGGGTCTCCCTGGGCGCCATGCCGATCCACCTCTACGGCACCGAGGCCCAGAAACGCGAGTGGCTCCCCCGCCTGTGCTCCGGCGAGATACTCGGCGCCTTCGGCCTCACGGAACCCGACGGCGGCAGCGACGCGGGGGCCACCCGCACCACCGCACGCCTGGACCCGGCCACCGACGAGTGGGTGATCAACGGCACCAAGTGCTTCATCACCAACTCGGGCACGGACATCACGGGCCTGGTCACCGTCACCGCGGTCACCGGCCGCAAGCCCGACGGCAAGCCGCTGATCTCCTCGATCATCGTCCCCTCCGGCACCCCCGGCTTCACGGTCGCCGCCCCCTACTCCAAGGTCGGCTGGAGCGCCTCCGACACGCGCGAGCTGTCCTTCGCCGACGTCCGGGTGCCGGCCGCCAACCTGCTGGGCGCGGAGGGCCGCGGCTACGCCCAGTTCCTGCGCATCCTGGACGAGGGCCGCATCGCCATCGCGGCCCTGGCCACCGGGCTGGCCCAGGGCTGTGTGGACGAGTCCGTCAGGTACGCGAAGGAACGCCACGCCTTCGGCCGCCCGATCGGCGCCAACCAGGCGATCCAGTTCAAGCTCGCCGACATGGAGACGAGGGCCCACACGGCCCGCCTCGCCTGGCGCGACGCGGCCTCCCGCCTGGTCGCCGGCGAGCCCTTCAAGAAGGAGGCGGCCCTCGCCAAGCTCCACTCCTCCACCATCGCCGTCGACAACGCCCGCGACGCCACCCAGATCCACGGCGGCTACGGCTTCATGAACGAGTACCCGGTGGCCCGCATGTGGCGCGACTCCAAGATCCTGGAGATCGGCGAGGGCACGAGCGAGGTCCAGCGCCTGCTGATCGCCCGGGAGTTGGGACTGGCCGGCTGACCCTTCGGACGGCATCCCTCAGGACGCGAGAGGGATGCCGCGCCGACGGCGTGCCAGGCCCCTGGACAAGATCTGAGGTTAGGCTAACCTAAGCAGCGACTTGTCCGGCGGGTTTCCGCATGTTTGAAGGCAGCCATTTCCATGTCCAACGTCAGAGCAGCCCGTCCCACCCGCCGTGGCATCCTCGCCGCCGGTGGCGCCCTCGGTCTCGGCGTCACGCTCGCGGCCTGCGGTGACGGCGACGCGAAGAGCGGCTCCTCCGGCACGGGGGCGACGGCCGCCGGGTCCGGGCCCTGGACGTTCAAGGACGACCGGGGGACCACGGTGAAGCTGGACAAGGCGCCGGCGAACATCGTCGCGTTCGTCGGAGTCGCCGCCGCACTGTACGACTACGGCATCGACGTGAAGGGCGTCTTCGGGCCGACGAGGACGAAGGACGGCAAGGCCGACGTCCAGGCCGGCGACATGGACGTCAGCAAGCTGACCGTACTCGGCAACGCGTGGGGGCAGTTCAACGTCGAGAAGTACGCGGCCCTGGCACCGGACGTGCTCATCACCACGATGTTCGACGGCACCGGCACCCTCTGGTACGTCCCGGAGGAGTCCAAGGACAAGATCGCCAGGCTGGCCCCGAGCGTCGGCATCTCCGCCTACGACCGTCAGCTCACCGTCCCGCTCCAGCGCGTCTGGGCGCTCGCCGGGTCGCTGGGCGCGGACCTGACGGCGAGCAGGGTGACCGACGCGAAGAAGCGGTTCGAGGCGGCGTCGTCCCGGCTGCGGGCCGCCGCCAAGGCACACCCCGACCTCAAGGTGCTGGCCGGCTCGGCCGCCGAGAGCCTGTTCTACGTCTCCGGCACCAACCTCTCCGTGGACCTGGAGTACTTCAAGGCCCTCGGCGTGAACTTCGTCGAGCCGCCGGAGTCCGCCAAGAAGGAGGGCGGCGGCTGGTACGAGAGCCTCAGCTGGGAGAACGTCGACAAGTACCCGGCCGACATCATCATGATGGACGACCGCACGGCGACCATCCAGCCGGCCGACATCACCCAGGCCACCTGGAAGAAGCTCCCCGCGGTCAAGGCCGGCCAGGTCATCTCCCGCTCCCCCGAACCGATCTTCTCGTACGACAAGTGCGTGGCGATGGTGGAGAACCTCGCCAAGGCGCTGGAGACGGCGAAGAAGGTCAGCTGACCGCCCGGCGGCAAGTCCGCACAACTTCCCGCGTCCCAGGAGCTCATATGACGACGGCCGTAGCCGCCCCGTTCCGTTTCTTCTCCCTCCAGGTCGTACGGACGAGGCGGCTCGGTCCGTCTCTGGTCCGGGTCACCTTCGCCGGCGCCGATCTGGCGCACTTCCACTCGCACGGACGCGACCAGTCCCTCTCCCTGTTCCTTCCGGCCGAGGGTCGCACCGAGCCCGTCGTGCCCGTCGAGCTGGGCGACGGCTGGTGGCAGGGCTGGCGCGAACTGCCGGACGGCGTACGGGCCGTGATGCGGTCGTACACGCTGCGGGCCCTGCGCCGGGACCCCGACGAGATCGACATCGACTTCGTGCTGCACGGGGTCGACGCGAGGGCGGCCGTCCCCGCCGGGCCCGCCTCCCGGTGGGCGGCGCGGGCCCGCGCCGGTGACCGGGTGATGCTGCTCGGGCCCGCCGTCGCCGACAACCGGGCGATCCGCTTCCGGCCGCCCGAGGACACCGACCTGGTGCTGATCTGGGGCGACGAGACGGCCGTACCGGCGGCGACCGCGATCCTCGCCTCCCTTCCGGCCGGCACCCGGGTGCGCGCCTGGCTGGAGGTGCCGTGCGCCGGGGACGTGCAGGACGTGGCCACCGCGGCGGACGCGGAGATCACCTGGCTGGTGGGCGGCCGCGACGCCGTGGCGGAGATCCGTGCGGCGCGGCTGCCGGCCCACGCGCGGCCCTACGCCTGGATCGCCGGGGAGTCGGGGCGGGTGAAGGGGCTGCGCCGGTATCTCGTCGGAGAGGGCGGGATCGACCGGCGGCGGGTCACCTTCGTCGGGTACTGGCGGCAGGGGTTGACGGAGGAACAACTGCGCGTGGCGGGTGAGTAGTTGGGGGGAGAAGTGACGGCCCTCACAGAGGGGTGGCGTTTCGCTTGATCTTACTTAGGTTAGGCTAACCTAAGTTGATCGATCTCTCCCCTCCCCGCACGGATCGTCCCCGGAGGCCCCCCGCATGCGCTCGCACCTGCTCAATGACCTGACCGCGGAGCACTACCGCCGCTCCGTGACCGAAGGAGTAGAGCGGGTGGCGGCCAGACTGGCCACCACTGACCGGCCGTTCACGGGCGTCACGGTCGACGCCCTCACCCCCCTCATCGACGGCATCGACCTGGACCGCCCGCTGCACGACACCACCGCCGTCCTGGACGAACTGGAGGACGTCTACCTCCGGGACGCCGTCTACTTCCACCACCCCCGCTACCTCGCCCACCTCAACTGCCCGGTGGTCATCCCGGCGTTGCTCGGCGAGGCGGTGCTCTCCGCCGTCAACTCCTCCCTGGACACCTGGGACCAGTCGGCCGGCGGCACCCTCATCGAGCGGAAGCTGATCGACTGGACGGCCGCCCGGATCGGCTTCGGCAAGAGGGCCGACGGCGTCTTCACCTCCGGCGGCACCCAGTCCAACCTCCAGGCGCTGCTGCTGGCCAGGGAGGAGGCGAAGGCCGACGACCTGGCCAGGCTGCGCATCCTCACCTCCGAGGTCAGCCACTTCAGCGTGCAGAAGTCGGCGAAACTGCTCGGCCTCGGCCCGGACGCGGTGGTCTCCGTGCCCGTCGGCGCCGACAAGCGGATGCGGACCGTCGCCCTCGCCCGCGCACTGGAGCGGTGCGAGCGGGAGGGGCTCGTGCCCATGGCCGTGGTCGCCACCGCCGGCACCACCGACTTCGGCTCCATCGACCCGCTCCCCGAGATCGCCGAGCTGTGCGAGCGTCACGGCGTCTGGCTGCACGTCGACGCGGCCTACGGCTGCGGACTGCTCGCCTCCCTCAGGCACCGGGACCGGCTCGCGGGCATCGAGCGGGCCGACTCGGTCACCGTGGACTACCACAAGTCCTTCTTCCAGCCGGTGAGTTCGTCCGCCCTGGTGGTCCGGGACGCCGCCGCCCTGGGCCATGTGACCTACCACGCGGACTATCTCAACCCCCGCCGCACGGTCGGCGAACGCATCCCCAACCAGGTCGACAAGTCCCTCCAGACCACCCGCCGTTTCGACGCCCTCAAGCTGTGGATGACCCTGCGCACCATGGGCGCCGACGGCATCGGCGCCCTCTTCGACGAGGTCTGCGAGCTGGCACGGGAGGGCTGGCGGCTGCTCGCGGCCGACCCGCGCTACGACGTCGTCGTCGAGCCGTCCCTGTCCACCCTCGTCTTCCGCTACGTCCCCTCCACCGTCACCGACCCGGCCGAGATCGACCGCGCCAACCTCCACGCCCGCAAGGCCCTGTTCGCCTCCGGTGACGCGGTGGTCGCGGGCACCAAGGTCGGCGGCCGCCACTACCTGAAGTTCACCCTGCTCAACCCCGAGACCACGACGGACGACATCACCGCCGTCCTCGACCTGATCGCCGGCCACGCCGAGCAGTACCTGGGAGAGTCCCTTGACCGCGCGTCCTGAAGCCCCTGGCACGACGTACGACTTCGTGGGGATCGGGCTCGGCCCCTTCAACCTGGGCCTCGCCTGCCTCACCGAACCGATCGCCGAGCTGGACGGGGTCTTCCTCGACTCCAAGCCCGACTTCGAGTGGCACGCCGGCATGTTCCTGGACGGCGCCCACCTGCAGACCCCGTTCATGTCGGACCTGGTCACGCTCGCCGACCCCACCTCGCCGTACTCCTTCCTCAACTACCTGAAGGAGAAGGGGCGGCTGTACTCGTTCTACATCCGCGAGAACTTCTACCCGCTGCGGGTCGAGTACGACGACTACTGCCGCTGGGCCGCGCACCGGCTGACCAACGTCCGCTTCGGCACGACGGTGACGGAGGTCCGGTACGAGGACGACGTCTACGCGGTGACGACGGCCGGCGGGGAGACCTACCGCGCCCGTCACCTGGTCCTCGGCACCGGCACCTCGCCCCATCTCCCCGAGGCCTGCCGGGAGCTGGGCGGCGACTTCATCCACAGTTCGCGCTACCTGCGGCACCGGCAGGAACTCCGGTCGAAGGAGTCGATCACCCTGGTCGGCAGCGGCCAGTCCGCCGCCGAGATCTACCACGACCTGCTGAGCGAGATCGACGTCCACGGCTACCGGCTGAACTGGGTGACCCGCTCCCCGCGCTTCTTCCCGCTCGAATACACCAAGCTCACGCTGGAGATGACCAGCCCCGAGTACATCGACTACTACCACGCCCTGCCCGAGGCGACCCGCTACCGGCTCGCCGCCGAGCAGAAGGGCCTCTTCAAGGGCATCGACGGCGACCTGATCGACGCGATCTTCGACCTGCTCTACCAGAAGAGCCTGGGCGGCCCGGTCCCGACCAGACTGCTGACCAACTCCTCCCTGGACACGGCCGTTCACGACAACGGCACGTACACGCTGAAGCTGCGCCAGGAGGAACAGGGCAAGGACTACGAGATCGAGACCGAGGGCCTGGTCCTCGCCACCGGCTACCGGTACACGGAGCCGGAGTTCCTGGCGCCCGTCCGCGACCGGCTGCGCTACGACACGCACGGCAACTTCGACGTGGCCCGCAACTACGCGATCGACGTCACCGGCCGGGGCGTCTTCCTGCAGAACGCAGGCGTGCACACCCACAGCATCACCAGCCCCGACCTGGGGATGGGCCCCTACCGGAACGCGTACATCATCCGCGAGCTGCTCGGTTCCGAGTACTACCCGGTGGAGAAGACGATCGCCTTCCAGGAGTTCGCGGTATGACCACCCTGACGACGGCCTTCACCTTCCGGCCCCTCGACCCCCGCCGGGACGCCGAGCTGCTGCACCGCTGGGTGACCCACCCCAAGGCGGCCTTCTGGATGATGCTGGACGCCCGCCCGGAGGACGTGGAGCGGGCGTACCTGGAGATCGCGGCCGACGAGCACCACCACGCGCTGCTCGGCCTCGGCGCGGACGGCGCGCCGGCCTTTCTCATGGAGTACTACGACCCGGCCCACCGCGAGCTGGCCGGGCTGTACGAGCCGGAGCCCGGCGACGTCGGGATGCACTTCCTCACCCCCGCCACGGACACCCCGGTGCACGGCTTCACCAGGGCCGTCATCACGGCGGTGGTGGCCCGCCTCTTCGAGGACCCGGCGACCCGCCGGATCGTCGTCGAGCCGGACGTGCGCAACACGGCCGTGCACGCGCTGAACGAGGCCGTCGGGTTCGTGCCCGTACGGGAGATCCAGAAGCCGGAGAAGAAGGCGTTGCTGAGTTACTGCACCCGGGAACGGTTCGAGAAGGCGGTGGCCGCCGCATGACGCTCGCCGACGCCGTGGCCCATCTGTCCCCCGAGCGCTGGGAGCAGGCCAACCGGCTCCTGATACGCAAGGCGCTCGCCGAGTTCGCCCACGAGCGCCTGATCACCCCCGAGGAGGACGGGACCGGTCACGTCGTCCGCAGCGACGACGGGCTGACCCGCTACCGCTTCACCGCCGTCCGCCGGGCCCTGGACCACTGGCAGGTGGACGCCGACTCCGTCTCCCGTACCAGGGACGGCGTCGAACTCCCGCTCGCCGCACTGGACTTCTTCATCGAGCTGAAGGACTCCCTGGGGCTCAGCGACGAGATCCTGCCGGTCTACCTGGAGGAGATCTCCGCCACGCTCTCCGGCACCTGCTACAAACTCGCCAAGCCGCGGATCCCGGCCGCCGAGCTCAGCCGGGCCGGCTTCCAGGCGATCGAGACCGGGATGACCGAGGGCCACCCCTGCTTCGTCGCCAACAACGGACGCCTCGGTTTCGGCGTCCACGAGTACCTGTCGTACGCCCCCGAGGCCGCGAGCCCGGTCCGGCTGGTGTGGCTGGCGGCACACCGGTCGCGCGCCGCGTTCACGGCGGGCACGGGGATCGACTACGAGTCCTTCGTGCGGGAGGAGCTGGGCGAGGGGACCGTCGAGCGCTTCGACGGCGTCCTGCGCGGCCGGGGGCTGGACCCCGCCGACTACCTCCTCGTCCCGGTCCACCCCTGGCAGTGGTGGAACAAGCTCACCGTCACCTTCGCCGCCGAGATCGCCCGCGGCCACCTGGTCTGCCTGGGCGAGGGCGACGACGAGTACCTGGCCCAGCAGTCCGTCCGGACCTTCTTCAACCGCTCGCACCCCGGCAAGCACTACGTCAAGACGGCCCTCTCGGTCCTCAACATGGGCTTCATGCGCGGGCTGTCGGCCGCCTACATGGAGGCCACCCCGGCCATCAACGACTGGCTGGCCCGGCTCATCGAGAACGACCCGGTGCTCAAGTCCACCGGGCTGTCGATCATCCGGGAGCGGGCGGCCGTCGGCTACCGGCACCTGGAGTACGAGCAGGCGACCGACCGCCACTCGCCGTACCGGAAGATGCTGGCCGCGCTGTGGCGGGAGAGCCCGGTGGGGTCCCTCCAGGAGGGCGAGTCCCTGGTCACCATGGCCGCCCTGCTCCACGTGGACCACGAGGGCGCCTCCTTCGCGGCGGCGCTGGTCGAGCGGAGCGGGCAGGACGCGCGGGAGTGGCTGCGGTCGTACCTGCGGGCCTACCTCACCCCGATCCTGCACAGCTTCTACGCCTACGACCTGGTGTACATGCCGCACGGCGAGAACGTCATCCTGGTGCTGAAGGACGGCGTCGTCCAGCGCGCGATCTTCAAGGACATCGCCGAGGAGATCGCGGTCCTGGACCCGGACGCGGTGCTGCCGCCGGCGGTCGAGCGGCTGCGGGTCGACGTCCCGGAGGACAAGAAGCTCCTGTCGGTCTTCACGGACGTCTTCGACTGCTTCTTCCGCTTCCTCTCCGCCGACCTGGCGGCCGCCGGGGTCCTGACGGAGGACGAGTTCTGGCGGACGGTCGCCGAGGTCGTCCGCGCCTACCAGGAGTCGGCGCCCGAACTCGCCGACCGGTTCGCGCGGTACGACCTGTTCGCGCCCGAGTTCGCGCTGTCCTGCCTCAACCGGCTCCAGCTGCGCGACAACCGGCAGATGGTGGACCTGGCGGACCCGTCGGGCGCCCTCCAGCTGGTCGGGACCCTGCGAAATCCTCTCGCGGGATTCTGATCCGGGCCCGGCGGGGGGCCCCCCGGGCGGGGCCCCGGGGGGCCCCCCCGCCCCCCCCCCGGGGGTTGAAAAACCGGGTTGGGGGAAAAAAACCAAAAGTCG
>NZ_JBFAXI010000016.1:0-116653 GCF_040680735.1 Streptomyces sp. NPDC051987
CTCCCGCGTCTCCCCCCCGTTCTCCCCCCCGGCCATCCCCCCCCCCCGCCCGTTGACCCTCTGGGTCCCCCGCCCCCCCCCCCGCGCGGGGGGGGGGGGGCGGGGCCGGTTCGCGGCTGGTGACGGCCGGAAGTCATGGGCAATTGCCAGCGGCCACTGAGAGCGTCCTACGGCTTGCCGCCAGAGCATTCGGCTAGCCTTTCCCCGCGGTGGGGCACGGGAAACCACTCCTAGGGTGATTATCACTCGGCGTGCCGAGTGTGGCGATCGTTGACGCACCCCTGGTGACTGCCTACCGTCGAGAAGGCAGGTCAAGGACGGAGGTCGGCGTGAGAAGCAGCGGCGACAGTATGGCTGGGGGTGCCCCCGGACGCGGTTTCGGGGAGAGCGGTCCGTCCCCGCTTCACAGCAGCACCGCCGGTCACGCTCCACAGCGGCCGACCGCGGTGCCGAGCGGCGGAGGGGCGGCGTCCATGGCGACCGAGGAGATCGGCTACCGCGGGCCCACGGCCTGCGCGGCGGCCGGCATCACCTACCGGCAACTCGACTACTGGGCCCGCACCGGCCTGGTCGAGCCGAGCGTGCGGCCCGCCTACGGGTCGGGCACCCAGCGTCTGTACAGCTTCCGGGATGTCGTGGTCCTGAAGATCGTCAAGCGGTTCCTGGACACCGGGGTCTCTCTCCAGAACATCCGCACCGCCGTCCAGCATCTTCGGGAACGCGGTTTCCGTGATCTTGAGCGGATGACCTTGATGAGCGATGGCGCCACGGTCTACGAGTGCACCTCGCCCGACGAGGTCCACGCGCTGCTCCAGGGCGGTCAGGGCATCTTCGGGATCGCGGTGGGCGTGGTGTGGCGGGACGTCGAGAACGCGCTTTCCCAACTGCACGGCGAGCGCGTCGACACCGGGGAGACGCTCGTCGGTCACAACCCGGCCGACGAACTGGCCAGACGGCGCAACCGGGCGGTCTGAACCCCGGCCCGCGGCCCCCGGAAACCTCTCGATGCCCCGGCACAGGTGTGTGCCGGGGCATTGTCAGTGGCGTGGTGCAGCATCGGAGATGTGAGAAACGCGCCCACGATCCTGCATCTCGACATGGACGCCTTCTTCGCCTCGGTGGAGCAGGCGTCCAAGCCGAGCCTTCGCGGGAAGGCCGTGGTCGTGGGCGGACTCGGACCGCGCGGTGTGGTGGCCACCGCGTCCTATGAGGCCCGGGTCTTCGGGGTGCACTCGGCGATGCCGATGGGGCAGGCACGGCGGCTGGCGCCGAACGCCGCGTACCTGGTGCCGCGCTTCGGGCTGTACCGGTCGATCAGCGAGCAGGTGATGGCGCTGCTGCGCGAGCTCTCGCCCTTGGTGGAGCCGCTCAGCCTGGACGAGGCGTTCGTCGATCTGGAGGCCGGTGAGGCGGCCAGGGACGCCGCGTCGGCCCGGCGGGTGGGGGAGAGGCTGCGCGCCGACATACGGGCCGTCACAGGGCTCTCGGGCTCCGTCGGGCTCGCCGCCTCCAAGATGCTCGCGAAGATCGCCTCCGAGCAGGCCAAACCGGACGGGCTGGTGCTGATCGAGCCGGGCACGGAGCGGGCGATGCTGGGGCCGATGTCGGTGCGGATCCTGCCGGGGGTGGGGCCGGCCACGGGGGACCATCTGCGGCGGGCCGGGATCACCACGGTCGACGAGATCGCCGAGGCGGGCGAGGACGAGCTGGTCCGGCTGCTCGGCAAGGCCCACGGCCACGCCCTGTACGCGATGGCGCTCGCGCATGACGAGCGGCCCGTGGTGGCCGAGCGGGAGACCAAGTCGGTGTCGGTCGAGGACACCTACGACGTCGACATCCATGACCGGATGCGGGTGGGGTTCGAGGTGCAGCGGCTGGCCGACCGGTGTGTCCGGCGGCTGCGGGGGGCCGGGCTGTCGGGGCGCACCATCGTGCTGAAGGTACGGCGGTACGACTTCTCGACGCTGACCCGGTCGGAGACGCTCCGGGGGCCGACCGACGATCCGGCGGTGGTGCGGGAGGCGGCCGCGCGGCTGCTGGACTCGGTCGACACCACGGGGGGTGTGCGGCTGCTGGGGGTGGGCGTGTCGGGGCTGGCCGACTACACGCAGGAGGACCTGTTCGCGCAGGCGGCGGCCGGGGAGGGGGCGGCGGAGTTCGCGGCGGAGGAGGACGTGGCGGAGCCGGTCGCCGAGGAGCAGGCCGTCGCCGAGCGTCGGTGGCCTGCGGGACACGACGTGCGGCATGCCGAGTACGGGCACGGATGGGTGCAGGGGAGCGGGCTCGGGCGGGTGACGGTGCGGTTCGAGACGCCGGGTTCGTCGGAGCCGGGGAGGGTGCGGACGTTCCGGGTCGAGGACCCTGAGCTGGAGCCGGCGGAGCCGTTGCCGTTGGTGCCGGGGAGTCCGGGGGCCGGGGTGCGTGCGTGAGCGTGAGCGTGGGCGGGGATGGAGGGGGGACGCTGACCGCCGCCAGCAGGGTGTAAGTGCCCGCACGTGCCGTCGGCCGTCACGCCCCCGCGTCCTCCGTGCCCGCCAGTTTGCCGAAGTCGTGGTCGGGGTGGTCGTGGGGCGGGGGAGCCGTGTCGAGGCCGTAGTGGTGGTAGAGCTGGAGTTCCTGTTCGGGGGAGAGGTGGCGGCCCACGCCGAAGTCGGGGGCGCCCTTGATCAGGGCGCGGTCGAACGGGACGTGGAGGGTGCCCTCGACCAGCTCACTGGGCTCCAGGGGCACGAAGGCGTCCCGGGAGAACAGGCCGGTGCGTATGGCCGCCCACTCCGGCACGCCCGTCGCGTCGTCGAGGTACACCTCGTCGATCGTGCCGATCTTCGTGCCGTTGCGGTCGAACGCCTTGCGGCCGATCAGGTTGCGCGGATCGATGTCGGTCTGCACGGGCCCTCCACTTGGTCGCAACTCATCCGTAAGCACTACAAAAGAGCACATTGGAGGAGGCGGCCACTCGAAGGCTCCGGTGTTGCCCCCGCTGGTAGGCTGGCTGACGGCTGCTGACCCCGTGCGGGAGAGTCCTCCGGGAAGCCGGAGGCGCCGAAGGAGCAAATCCTCCCCGGAATCTCTCAGGCTCACGTACCGCACGGACGAGGTCACTCTGGAAAGCAGGGCGGACGTCGACGGTGTCCGCTCTCACCGACGGTGAAAGCCGGTGGTCCGCAAGGGCGTACCGGTGAAGCTCTCAGGTTGAGATGACAGAGGGGGAGGCCGTCGGGGTACCCGTGCCGGGGTACCCCTCGAAGGTCGCGTCAGACCAGGAGGCCTCCGCAATGACCGCCCAGCGTGTTCCGCTCTCCGAGCTTGAGCAGGGTATTCCCTTCGAGCAGCGCCATATCGGCCCCGACCACGAGGCTCGGGCCAAGATGCTCGCCCAGGTCGGCTACGGCTCGCTCGACGAGCTGACCGCGGCCGCCGTGCCGGACGTGATCAAGAACGCCGACCGGCTGGACCTGCCCGGCGCCCGGACCGAGGCCGAGGTGCTGGCCGAGCTGCGGTCGCTGGCCGACCGTAACCAGGTGCTCGGCTCGATGATCGGCCTGGGGTACTACGGGACCTTCACACCGCCCGTCATCCTGCGCAACGTGATGGAGAACCCCGCCTGGTACACGGCGTACACGCCGTACCAGCCGGAGATCTCCCAGGGCCGCCTGGAAGCGCTGCTGAACTTCCAGACCGTGGTCGCCGACCTGACCGGGCTGCCCACCTCCGGTGCCTCGCTGCTCGACGAGGGCACCGCCGCCGCCGAGGCCATGGCCCTGTCGCTGCGCATGGGCAAGAACAAGAAGGGCGTCTACGTCGTCGACGCGGACGCGCTGCCGCAGACCATCGCCGTGATCCGGACCCGGGCCGAACCGACCGGCGTGGAGGTCGTGGTCGCCGACCTCGCCGACGGCATCCCGGCGGACCTCGCCACGCGCGAGATCAACGGCGTGCTCGTCCAGTACCCCGGCGCCTCCGGTGCCGTACGCGACATCAAGGCCGTCGTCGACCAGGCGCACGAGTTGGGCGCCCTCGTCACCGTCGCCGCCGATCTGCTGGCGCTGACCCTGCTGACCTCGCCGGGCGAGCTGGGGGCGGACATCGCCGTCGGCACCACCCAGCGGTTCGGCGTCCCGATGGGCTTCGGCGGGCCGCACGCCGGTTACCTGGCGGTCCGCGAGAAGTTCGCCCGCAGCCTGCCCGGACGGCTCGTGGGCGTCTCCGTGGACGCCGACGGCAACAAGGCGTACCGGCTGGCGCTGCAGACCCGCGAGCAGCACATCCGCCGGGAGAAGGCCACCAGCAACATCTGCACCGCGCAGGTGCTGCTCGCCGTGATGGCCGGCATGTACGCCGTCTACCACGGCCCCGAGGGGCTCAAGGCCATCGCCCAGCGTACGCACCGCTACGCCACGATCCTCGCCGCGGGCCTCCAGGCCGGCGGTGTCGAGATCGTGCACGGCGCCTACTTCGACACCCTCACCGCGCGCGTGCCCGGCAAGGCCGCCGGCATCGTCGCCGCCGCCCGGGAGAACGGCGTCAACCTGCGGCTCGTCGACGCCGACCACGTCTCCATGGCCTGTGACGAGACCACCACCCGCGCCCAGCTGGGCGCCGTGTGGGCGGCCTTCGGTGTCGAGGGCGACGTCGAGGCGCTGGACGCCGTGACCGAGGACACGCTGCCCGAGGCGCTGCTGCGCACCGACGGCTACCTCACCCACCCCGTCTTCCAGCAGCACCGCTCCGAGACGGCGATGCTCCGCTACCTGCGCAGGCTCGCCGACCGGGACTACGCGCTGGACCGCGGCATGATCCCGCTGGGCTCCTGCACCATGAAGCTCAACGCGACCACCGAGATGGAACCGGTCACCTGGCCGGAGTTCGGCCAGCTGCACCCCTTCGCGCCCGCCGAGCAGGCCGAGGGCTATCTCACCCTCATCCGCGAGCTGGAGGAGCGGCTCGCCGAGGTCACCGGGTACGACAAGGTGTCGCTGCAGCCCAACGCCGGATCGCAGGGCGAGCTGGCCGGGCTGCTCGCCGTCCGCGCGTACCACCGGGCCAACGGCGACGCGCAACGGACCGTGTGCCTGATCCCGTCGTCGGCCCACGGCACCAACGCCGCGAGCGCCGTGATGGCGGGCATGAAGGTCATCGTCGTGAAGACCGCCGAGGACGGCGAGATCGACGTCGACGACCTGCGGGCGAAGATCGAGCAGCACCGGGGCGAGCTCGCGGTACTGATGATCACGTACCCGTCCACGCACGGCGTGTTCGAGGAGCACGTCGCCGACATCTGCGCCCAGGTGCACGAGGCCGGCGGCCAGGTGTACGTCGACGGGGCCAACCTGAACGCCCTGGTCGGGGTCGCCAAGCCGGGCCACTTCGGCGGCGACGTCTCCCACCTCAACCTGCACAAGACCTTCTGCATCCCGCACGGCGGCGGCGGTCCCGGCGTCGGCCCGGTGGCCGTACGGGCCCACCTGGCGCCGTACCTGCCGAACCACCCGCTGCAGCCCGCCGCCGGGCCGGAGACGGGCGTCGGGCCCGTCTCGGCCGCGCCGTGGGGCTCCGCGGGGATCCTGCCGATCTCGTGGGCCTACGTCCGGCTCATGGGCGGCGAGGGGCTGAAGCGGGCCACCCAGGTGGCCGTGCTCAGCGCCAACTACGTCGCCAAGCGGCTGGAGCCGCACTACCCCGTGCTCTACACCGGGCCCGGCGGGCTCGTCGCGCACGAGTGCATCATCGACCTGCGGCCGCTGACCAAGGCGACCGGGGTGAGCGTCGACGACGTCGCCAAGCGGCTCATCGACTACGGCTTCCACGCGCCGACGATGTCCTTCCCGGTGGCCGGCACGCTGATGATCGAGCCGACCGAGTCCGAGGACCTCGATGAGCTCGACCGGTTCTGCGCGGCGATGATCGCCATTCGGGCGGAGATCGACAAGGTCGGAGCGGGGGAGTGGACCGCCGACGACAACCCGCTGCGGGGTGCTCCGCACACCGCGGGCGCGTTGGGCGGCGAGTGGAAGCACGCCTACAGCCGGGAGGAGGCCGTCTTCCCCGCCGGAGTGTCGGCCGCCGACAAGTACTGGCCGCCGGTGCGCCGCATCGACCAGGCCTACGGTGACCGGAACCTGGTCTGCTCGTGCCCGCCGCTGGAGGCGTACGAGGACTGACCCACAGGGTTCGGCGTGCGGCCCGGCTCCGGCGGGGCCGCACGCTTTCACGCCGGGTAGGCGTGCGTCTGGGTCGCCTTCACCGTCGCCCAGACCGGGGCCCCGGGGTGCAGGTCCAGGTCGGCCGCGGCGACCGTGGTGAGGTCGGCGGCGAGGGCGAGTTCGCCGGTCAGGGCGGCGCGGATCTGGTCGCCGTGGGTCTCCAGGCCGGCCACCTCGCAGCGCCACAGGTTGCGGGCGCTGGCGCCCGTGGGGCGGTCCCGGAAGAGGGTGACCGCGCTCGGCGGGAACGCGACGAAGACGTCACCGGTGAGATGCTCGGTGGTGGTGATCACGGGGCCCGCGACCAGCTCGACGGTGTGGCCCTCGGCCCGGCCGCGGTAGAGGTTGAGGCCGACCAGGTGGGCGATGTAGTCGGTGCGCGGGTGGCGGGCGATGTCGGCGGGGGTGCCCTCCTGGACGACCCGGCCGTGCTCGACGACGATCAGGCGGTCGGCCAGCACCATGGCGTCCAGCGGGTCGTGGGTGACCAGTACGGCCACGGCCTCGAACTCGGCCAGGTGGCGGCGGAGCCGGGAACGCACGTCGAGGCGGGTGCGGGCGTCGAGGGCGGCCAGCGGTTCGTCCAGGAGCAGCAGGCGGGGGCGGGTGGCCAGGGCGCGGGCCAGTGCGACGCGCTGTGCCTGGCCGCCGGAGAGACGGCGGGGTTTGACGCCGGCGTGGTCGGCGAGGCCCATGCGGTCCAGCCAGGCGGCGGCCTGGGAGCGGGCCTCGGCCTTCGTCGCGCCCTGGCAGCGGGGGCCGAAGGCGACGTTGTCGAGGGCCGTGAGGTGGGGGAAGAGGAGGTAGTCCTGGAAGACGAAGCCGACCGGGCGGGACTCGGCGGGTGTGCGGTCCAACTCGGTGCCGTCCAGGCGGAGGTGGCCGGCGGTGAGGGGGGCGAGACCGGCCAGGGCACGGAGGGCGGTGGTCTTGCCGGCGCCGTTGGGGCCGAGGAGGGCGACGACCTCTCCGGGGGCGGCGGTGAGGGTGATGTCCAGGTGGAAGGTGGGGCGGGTGACGACGAGGTGGGCGTGGAGGCCGTGCGTCGCCGGGTGCGCCTGGGTGGTGGGTACCCGGCCTTCGGCCGGGTCGGTGCTCCCACCCGCACCAGCCGGGGCATCTGTGTCGGGTGCGGGTGGCCCCAGCGGGTGCGAAGCGCCGTCGGCGGCCGTGGGCGTGCCGTGGGGGGATCGCGGACCGTTGCCGGCGGTCAGGGGCAGGCCGTGGGGCAGCTGTGGGACGTCTGGTGCGGGGGGCTGGGAGTCGGTCATCGGGGTGTCTTTCTCATGACGCCGTCATCCAACGGTCTCGCAGGGCCGCGAGGACCGCGATCGACACCGTCAGGAGGACCAGGCTGAGCGCGATCGCCGTGTCCGGGTCGTTCTGCAGGGCGAGGTAGACCGCGAGCGGCATCGTCTGGGTGCGGCCGGGGAAGTTGCCGGCGAAGGTGATCGTCGCTCCGAACTCGCCGAGCGCGCGGGCCCAGGCCAGGACCGCCCCGGCCGCGATGCCGGGGGCGATGAGGGGGAGCGTGACCCGGCGGAACGCCGTGAAGCGGGAGGCGCCCAGGGTGGCGGCCGCCTCCTCGTAGCGGGGGTCGGCGGCGCGGAGCGCGCCCTCGACGCTGATCACCAGGAAGGGCAGCGCCACGAAGGACTCGGCGACCACCACGCCCGCCGTGGTGAACGGGAGGGTGATGCCGAACCAGGAGTCCAGCCACTGGCCGACCACCCCGTTGCGGCCGAGGGCGAGGAGCAGGGCCACACCGCCGACCACCGGGGGAAGGACGAGGGGCAGGGTGACCAGCGCGCGGACGAGACCCCGGCCGGGGAACTCCGTGCGGGCCAGCAGCCAGGCCAGGGGGACGCCCAGGACCAGGCTCACGGCCGTCGCCGCCGTCGCGCAGACCAGCGAGAGCTGCAGGGCCTGCCACACCTGCGTACTGGTCAGCAGGGACGGGAGGCCGCTCCAGGGGGCCCGCACCAGCAGGGCGACCAGGGGCAGGAGCAGGAAGACCAGAGCTGCCGCTCCGGGGAGGAGGAGCGGCAGTGGTACGGCCGGCCGAACCCGCCGGCGCCGCGGGCCGCCCGTGAGGGTGCCGGCCGCGGCCCCGGACTCGTCGGCTCCCGTCACGGCTTGAGGAACCCGGCGTCGCTCAGGACCTGCTGGCCCTCAGGGGACTGCACCAGGGCGATGAACGCCTTGGCCACCGCGGGGTTCCGGGCGTTCTTGAGGAGGGCGATCGGGTAGTCGTTGATGGCGTCGGCGGACTCGGGGAACTCCACGCCCGCCACCTTGCTGCCTGCCGCCTTCACATCCGTCCGGTAGACGACCGCCGCGTCGGCCTCCTTCAGCACCACCTTGTTCAGGGCGGACTTCACGTCCTGCTCGTAGGAGACCGGGGTGAGCCTGAGCTTGTCGGCGGCCAGGGTCTTCTGCGCGGCGGCACCGCACGGCACCGTCCTGTCGCACAGCACGACCTTCAGCGACGACCTGGTCAGGTCCTTCAGCGAGGAGATCTTGTCGGGGTTGCCCGGCAGGGTGGCGATCTCCAGCTGGTTGCGGACGAAGGTGGCCGGTGCGGTGGCGGTCTCCTTCTTGTCCGTCACGATCGCCATGGTCTTCGGGCTGGCGGCGGCGAAGACGTCGGCCGGCGCACCGCTGGTGATCTGCGCGGCGAGGCTGTCACTGCCGCCGAAGCTGAAGTTGACCTTGGTGCCCGGGTGGGCCTTCTCGAAGTCGGCCTTCAGGGTCGTGAAACTCTCCTGGAGCGAGGCCGCCGCGAACACGGTGATCGAGCCCGACAGTCTGGGCGTCGCCGACGACGTGTCCGACTTCGTCGACGGGGACGAGTCGCTGCCGGAGTCGGAGGAGGACGAGCAGGCGCTCAGGGCCAGCAGGGCCGCGACCGAGGCACCGGCCACCTGGAGCGTGCGCCGGGGCCGGCGCACGGAACGGGTCGTCACGAGTGAACTCCTCTGATTCCTCTGGGGGAAACTGTCGCGCCCTGCTGCGACCCGGGTATCAGCCGCCTGCCGATGATTCTGCCGCATCTGCCAGGCATAAGTCTCTTGTCACATCGCATGAGCTACATGCTTCCGGATTTGATCTGGCATGTGCGTTCGCCCATGCCCCCGGCGCATCAGCGGCAGCTCCGTGCATCGCGCCCGTGAAACCCGCCCGGTCCGGGCCGGGTCAGACGCGGTCGATGTGCACGTTCGTGGACTTCACCCGGGCCGTCGCCTCCATGCCGACCTCCAGGCCGAGTTCCTCGACCGCCTCCCGGGTCAGGAGGGAGACCAGGCGGTGCGGACCGGCCTGGATCTCGACCTGGGCGGCGACGTCGCCCAGCTTGATCGCGGTGACGATGCCGGGGAAGGCGTTGCGGACCGAGGTGTAGGAGGCGTCCTCCTCACCGCTGCCCGCCTTGGCCAGTTCGACGGAGAACGCGGCGAGGGCCGCGCCGTCGATGAGCCGTCGGCCGCCCTCGTCACGATGGGTGGCCACCCGGCCCGCGTCGGCCCAGCGGCGGGCGGTGTCCGGGCTGACGCCGAGCAGCCGTGCCGCCTGGCCGATCGTGTAGGACTGCATGCAGGTCACGATAGGCCCAGCCGTCGGTGCCCGCGGCCGGCGGGTGTGGGGTCGGCGGGTGTGGGAGCGGCGGGTGGCGGTCAGCCGAGGCCGGACGCGTCGAGGACCGCGCGCGCGTTGGTGTCGTCGATCTCGTGACCGAGCCGCGCCAGCACCTCGGCGCCCCGGCGCAGGGTGCCGCGTTCCAGCGAGCGCCGGACACCGGTGTCCAGCTCGTGCCAGAGCAGCGGGTTGGCGTGCAGGACACCGGGGTCGAGCTCCAGGCGGCTGCCGTGCGTGTCGCGCAGCACCAGATGCGCGCAGACGTCTCCGTACTGGCCGACGTAGACGAGGGAGTCGGTCCGGACGGTACGACGGCGGAGCGGGCCGCGTACCGCCAGCCAGCCGGGGCCCGCGGTGACATGGGCGGGCAGCAGCATGGTGAGGACGGCGGCCGCGAGGGTGACCCAGAGCAGGGCGCGGGCGGGGGTGAGGGTGCCGGCGTCCCAGTCCACCAGGAGCGTGAGCCCGCCGAAGCCGAGGGCACAGCCGACGGCCAGGTGCGCACGACCGTGCCAGGTGCGGTCACCGGCCGCCCGGCCCCTGCGTCTTCTGTCCTCCATGGGGCCGACGGTAGGGGCCGCCGGTCGCTGCGGAGCCAGCGCTGACGGGGTTCTTATGCGGACCGAGCGGTTCTTGACGGGATTCTTACGCGCCCTGTCCCGCCTCAGCCGGTGTGCACGCGCGGCCGCCGGGCCCGGTCCGGCTCGGCCTCCCGCAGCACCTCGCGGGTGACCGGGGCGACCTCGCCCTGGCCGAAGAGGAAGAACCGCAGGAAGTTGGCGAACGGGCCGCCCTCGGTCCACTCGAAGTAGATGTGCGGGATGCAGCCGGTCTCGTCGCGGACGTGGAGCAGGAGCGCGGCCAGGGCGTTGGGGATGGAGGCCGACTCCAGGGTCAGCACGCGGTAGCGGTTGTGCAGGACCTCGCCGCGGACGGCGAGGCCCGCCTCGAACTCGGAGGGGTCGGTGACCGTCACCTCGACGAAGACGAAGTCCTCCTGCTCGGGCATGTCGTTGTCGGCCCGGATCTGCTCGACCTTGTCGCGGTACTCGGCGATGTCGCGCCGGTCCGGCTCGTTGGCGATGAACCGCATCTTGCGGCTGGCCATGTCCCGGATGAACCGTTCCGCCATGTCGTCGAGGGTCACGCTGGTCACGCGCAGTTCGAAGGCGCGGGCGAGGCGGGACAGCAGCGAGACGAGGATGATGCCGACGATGAAGCAGGCGCCGATCTTCACACCGTCGGGCCGCTCGATGACGTTGACGACGGTCGTGTAGAGGAACACCGCCGAGATCACCCCGAACCCGACGGTCCACTTGCGCTGCCCGGCCTTGCGGGAGGCGATGGTCACGGCGACCGCGGCGGAGCTGATCAGGACCAGCACGCCGGTGGCGTAGGCGCCGCCCTGCGCGTCGACGGAGGCGTCGAAGATCCAGGTGACCAGGAAGGCGATCAGGGTGAAGACGATGACCATGGGGCGCACGGCGCGGGCCCAGTGCGGGGCCATGCCGTAGCGGGGCAGGTAGCGCGGCATCAGGTTGAGCAGTCCGGCCATCGCCGAGGCGCCGGCGAACCACAGGATGCAGATGGTCGAGACGTCGTAGACCGTGCCGAAGGCGTTGCCGAGGTATTCGTGAGCCAGGTAGGCGAGTGCGCGGCCGTTGGCGTCGCCGCCCGCCTTGAACTCCTGCTCCGGGATCAGCAGCGTGGTGATGAAGCTGGTCGCGATAAGGAAGCAGCTCATGATCAGGGCGGCCGTGGTGAGCAGCTTCTTGGTGTCCCGGATGCGGCCGGTGGGCTGCTGCTCGGTGTCGCCCGGGTCGCCCTTGACGTGCGGCATGACGGCGACGCCGGTCTCGAAGCCGGACAGGCCCAGGGCGAGTTTCGGGAAGACGATCAGGGCGACGCCGATCATGACGAAGACGTTGCCGTGTTCCGTGGTGAGGGCGCTGGTCCAGTCGGTGACCACGTGCCCGGCGGTGATGACGTGGTAGAAGCCGACGATCACCACGACGACGTTGAGCGCGAGGTAGACGCCGACCAGGGCCACCGCGACGCCGATCGCCTCCAGGAAGCCCTTGAGGAAGACCGCGCCGAGCAGGGCCACCAGGAACAGGGTGATCACCATCTGCTTGCCGTGCAGGAAGTCGGTGAGGTGCGGGTTCTCCACCAGGTGGGTGGAGGCGTCCGCGGCCGACAGGGTGATGGTGATCAGGAAGTCGGTGGCGGCGAAGCCGAGCAGGGTGAGGACGAAGAGCTTGCCCTGCCAGAAGGAGAGCAGCCGTTCCAGCATGGCGATGGAGCCCTCGCCGTGCGGGCTCTCCTCGGCGACCCGGCGGTAGACCGGCAGGGCGCCGGCCAGGGTGACGATGACCAGCACGATGGTCGCGATCGGCGACAGCAGACCGGCGGCGAGCGCCGCGATGCCGGGCTGGTAGCCGAGGGTGGAGAAGTAGTCGACACCGGTCAGGCACATCACCCGCCACCAGCGCTGGCCCTGGTGCGCGGGCTCGGGCTGCGCGTGAGGGCCGGTGTGGCCGCCGCTCTTGCCCATGTCGGACAGCCCCTCCAGCATCCAGGCGCGCAGGCGACTGGGAGGGGGGTGCTCGGTCGTGGCCATGGGGTCGGCTCCTGGTGTCCGGCGCGGTGTGGTGCGGCGCAGTTCGATTCCGGCCATCACGCGGACGGCGGCACCAGCGTAAGCAGAGAGTGACGCGTGGGCCCACGGATCGGCGTGCCTTGGGCGTCAAGCTTGCGTTAAGAATGCCCTGACGGGCGGGGGTCGCGCATCAAGAGTTGGCCGGTTGGCGGACCGCGGCGCACGCTGGGCTGTACGGGGGACGGCGGGCAGGGCCGCGGGGTCGGCCACCGAGCGTTATCCCGCACGGCACCGCATGGCAGGGCATTGCATCGCACCGCACGGCATCGCAGGGCATCGCACCGCATTGCACCGCACGGCATCCCGCGCATCGTACGGGCGGGTGCCGTCCTCTTGCCGGCTGCCGGCTGCCGGCAGCACGCGCGGCCTCTTCGTGGGCGCCACCCGGACCACACGCTCCCTGCTCTTGACATGTTCTTGGCGGAATTTTGAACGGCGCGCGGCGGCCCGGCCGGAACCGGCGTCACGGCCGGTGCCGTTCAGGCTGATGTGACGTCAACCCTCCCCGTACCAGCGGCCTCCGGAGAGAGAACCGGCCACATGGTGATCTGCGGCGACGACGGCCTCGCGCACCGGCTCGCCGTCGAACTGGACGCCGTGTGCGGTGAGGTCGTCACCGTGGTCCTGCCGTCCGCCGACGACGAGCACGGCGCCCGGCTGGCCGCCCTGCACCGCGACCCGACCTCCGCCGTCCACCTGCAGATCTCGGCCCGCCCGGACGAGGCCACCCTGCGCGCGGCCGGCGTGGCACGGGCCGCCGCGCTCGCCCTCACCTACCGCGACGACCAGGCCAACGTCACCGCGGCCCTGCTCGCCCGCACCGTCAATCCTTCCGTGCGGCTGGTCGTCCGGATGTTCAACCGGGACCGCGGCAGCCACCTGGAACGGCTCCTGGACCGGGCGGCGGGCCTGTGCGACGCCCCGGCGCCCGACACCTCCACGACGGTGCTCTCGGACGCCGACACCGCCGTGCCGGAGCTGGTCGCGGCGGCCGCCGTGGGCCACGGGCACACCCTCCAGATCGAGGGAAAGGTCTTCCGCGGGGTGGTACGGCCCGCGGGCACCCCCACGCACGCCACCGACCTCGCCACCCTGGCCGTGCTCTCCGGCGCCCACGAGGACGACCCGGCCAGCCAGGACAGCGCCGAGACACCCGGTGAGGACGGCACCCTGCTGCTGCCGGACGACCAGACGGCCTACCACCGGCAGTTCACCCACGGACGGCTGATGCTGGAGGAGGTCGTCCACCTCGACGCGGACGAAACGGGCCGCCGCGTCCGGCGGTTCCGGCCGGTGCGCTGGGTGCGCGCCCGGTTCGCGCATCTGCCCTGGCGGGTCTTCCGGTCCCGGCAACTGGCTGCCGTCTACGGTTCGTTGGCGGCCGTGGTGGTCGCCCTGTCCACTGCCACCGCGCTCTTCGCGGACGAGCACCCCTGGTGGAAGAACTTCTATCTGCCGCTGCTGGACATCTTCACGATGGGGGACCCGGCGACCGAGGAGTCCCCGGCCCGCCGCATACTCCAGCTCCTCGCCGGCTTCGTCGGGCTCGCCGTGCTGCCGCTCGTGGTGGCCGCGACCATGAATGCCACCGAGGCGTTCCGCACCGCCTCCGTGAACCATCCGCCCGACGACGACGTCAGCGGCCACATCGTCCTGGTCGGCCTCGGGATGGTCGGCACCCGGGTGCTGGACCGGCTGCGCACCACCGGCCACCAGGTCGTGGCCATCGAGCGGGACCCGCGCGCCCGGGGCGTCCCGCTCGCCAGGGAACTCGGCGTCCCGCTGGTCCTGGAGGACGCCACCGCCCCCGGCGTCCTCGAACTCGCCCGGGTCCGGCAGTGCGGCTCCCTGCTCGTCCTCACCCGCGACGACGGCCAGAACCTCGACATCGTCATGGCCGTCCGGGAGGCCAACCCCGAGGTACGGGTGGTCACCCGGCTCTACGACGACGCCTTCGCCGCGACCGTCCAGCGCACGTTGCGCGCGTCCTACCCGGACGCGCTCACCCGGAGCAGAAGCGTCTCGGCGCTGGCCGCGCCGTCGTTCGCCGCTGCGATGATGGGGCGCCATGTGCTGGGGGTGATGCCCGTGGAGCGGGGCTCGCTGCTGTTCACCTGCGTGGACGTGGCCGGCCATCCGGAGCTGGAGGGACGCTCCGTGCACCAGGCGTTCCGGCGGCGGGAGTGGCGGGTGCTCGCGGTGGGGCCGGTCGACGGGGGTGCCCCGGGACAGCCGGCCTTCGACTGGCGGCCGGCCCAGGGGCGGGTGCTGGAGGCGGGGGACCGGGTGGTGATGGCCACCACGCGCCGGGGCCTCGACGTGCTTCTGGCCGGGGTGCGGTGGGGCTGAGACCAGGGCAGTGGGCCGGGGTGCGTTGCTGGGGCGGTAGGGCGACGCGCGGGCCACTCCAGGCGCGCCGTCCGGCCCCTGCAGGCCTCCTGCAGTGCGCTCCGTAATGTTCGCCGACCTCGGCGAAACTTTCGGCTGGGCTGGGGGAGAGGCGCGTGCATGCGGACGTGCGACAACCCGGTCATCCCCGGCTTCCATCCCGACCCGAGCGTGTGCCGGGTCGGGGAGGACTGCTACCTCGTCTGCTCCCGCTTCGAGTACCTCCCAGGCGTCCCGCTCTTCCACAGCCGGGACCTGGTGCACTGGCGGCAGATCGGCGACGTCCTGGACCGGCCCGGGCAGTTGACGCCGCCGGACGACACCCCGGCCTCGGGCGGCGTCTACACGCCGACCATCCGGCACCACACCCCGGGCTCATCCGCGTCCGAAGGGGTTGTTCGGCCGGCCGAACTCGACGGTCGTTATCTCTCCGCCGAGGTGGCCGGCGGGTTCACGGGCCGGGTCATCGGCGTGTACGTCACCGAGGGGCGGGCCCGCTTCGACTGGTTCGCCGGTGCGCCCATGAGCTGATGCGCGACACCTTGACGCTCCTGATCCGCCTTTCTAGAGTCCCCGTTCGGAACGTTCGGTGACAACGCCGAATGTTTCGAGTACGGCGGCCCCCAGAGCACCACCGAACCAGGACGGCGTCGGTCGTCCCGTACCCCGAGGAGCGCATCATGGGCGACCCCGCACTGTCCCGTCGCGGTTTCCTGGCGGCCACCGCGGCCGCCGGTCTGGGCATGACCGCCCTCAGCGGCTGCGGCTCGGGCGACGGGGGGTCCTCGTCGTCGGGGAAGGTCACGGTCGAGTGGTGGAACATCTCCACCACCCAGCCGACCAAGAACGTCTGGGCGGGTCTGGCCAAGAAGTTCGAGGCGCAGAACCCACACGTGAAGCTGAAGATCGTGCAGTTGGAGAACGACGCCTACAAATCCAAGATGACGGCGCTCATCGCCTCCGGGAAACTCCCGGACATCTTCCACACCTGGGGCGGCGGGGTCCTCAAGCAGCAGGTCGACGCCGGCCTCGTCGAGGACCTGACCGACGCCACCAAGCCCTGGGCGGACGGGATGCTGTCGGTCGCCAAGCAGCCGTACCTCATCGACCAGAAGCTGTACGGCATACCGTTCGACATCGGCATGATCGGCTTCTGGTACAACAAGGCGCACTTCAAGCAGGCGGGCATCGGCGAACCCCCCACCACCTGGAGCGGGTTCCTCGACGCCGTGCGCAAGCTCAAGGCCGCCGGCATCACCCCGCTCGCCCTCGCGGGCAAGGAGAGCTGGACGGGCATGTACTACTGGGCGTACCTGGCGATGCGCACGGCCGGTCTCGACGCCCTCCAGAAGGCGGACGAGGCCAAGGACTTCACCGGCACCGGGTTCGTCCAGGCCGGACAGCACCTGAAGGAACTCGTCGGCCTCCAGCCGTTCCAGAAGGGCTTCCTCGGCGCCGCCTACTCCACGCCCACCGGCCAGGCGGCCGCGGTCGGCAACGGCAAGGCGGCCATGGAGCTGATGGGCCAGTGGGCCCCGGTGGTGGAGGCGGATGCCGGCAAGGGCCTCGGCTCGGACCTCGGCTTCTTCCCCTTCCCGGCCGTCGACGGCGGCAAGGGCGCCATCACCGAGGTCTTCGGCGGTGGCGGCGGCCATGCCCTGCGCAAGGGCGCTCCGAAGGAAGCCGTCGACTTCCTGAAGTTCTTCGCCTCCGAGACCACCGACCTGGTGCTCGTCGAGAAGACCAACACGCTCCCGGTGGTTCCCGGCGCGGAGAAGGCGCTGAGCGACCCGAACACCAAAGCCGTACAGGCGCAGTTGAAGGGCGCCACCGGATTCCAGCTCTACCTCGACCAGGCGTACGCGCCCGCCGTCGGCCAGCAGATCAACGACAGCGTGGCCGGGCTGATCGCCGGCTCCAAGTCACCGGAACAGGTGACGCAGGAGATCACCAAGACCGCGAAGGAAGAGCAGTAGGCCGCCCGATGACCTCGACCTGCCTGCCCGGCACCCGGTCGGCACCGGACGCCGCGCCCCACCCGCGCCCGGCCGCTGACCGGTCGCGCTCACGGCGCCGGCTGCTGCACTGGCTCACCGCGATGGGCTTCCAGCTGCCCGCCCTCGCGCTGTTCGGCGTCCTCGTCCTGCTGCCGATCCTGTTCGCGCTGTACGCCTCGTTCTTCCGCTGGGGCGGCTTCGGCATGCCCTCCGACTACACCGGCACCGACAACTTCACCCGCCTCTTCCAGGACGACGTCTTCCTCGGCGACCTCTGGCGCTGCCTGGTCCTGGTCGTGTTCTCACTGGCCCTGCAACTGCCGTTCGCGCTCGCCATGGCGGTCCTGCTGAACCAGCGGATCCGCGGCCGGGCCGTCTACCGGATGCTGTTCTTCGCGCCCTACGTGCTCTCCGAGGCGATCACCGGTGTGTTGTTCGGCATGATCTTCGCCCCCGGCGACGGGCTCGCCGACCACCTGCTGAGCGACATCGGCCTCGGCGCGCTCGGCGGTAAGTGGTTCTCCGATCCCTCCACCGTCATGGCCACCCTGTTCCTGGTCATGACCTGGAAGTACTTCGGCTTCCACATGATGCTCTACCTGGCCGGGCTCCAGTCCGTCCCGGCCGAGCTGACGGAGGCCGCGACCGTCGACGGCGCCTCGCCCTGGCAGCGCTTCCGGTACGTCACCCTGCCGTTGCTCGCCCCCACCCTGCGGATCAGCGTCTTCCTGTCGGTGATCGGCGCCATCCAGCTCTTCGACCTGGTCTGGGTGATCACCGCGGGCGGCCCCGACCACCACTCGGAGACCATGGCCGTGACCATGTTCCAGTACGGCTTCAAGCGCTACCAGGTCGGCTACGCCAGCGCGATCAGCGTCGCCATGTTCGCCGTCAGCCTCGTCTTCGGCCTCGCCTACCAGCGATTCGTGCTCCGCCGCGACCTGGCGGGCGCCACCACGAACATGCGGGGGGACGGCGCATGAGCGACAGCCGCAAGACCGTACGGACACTTCCGCTGCACCTGGTGCTCGTCGTGGTCGGGGCCCTGATGGCCGTACCCCTGCTCTACGCCCTGCTGTCCGGGTTCAAGACGACGAGCGAGCTGTCCCGCAACCCGGTCGGGCTGCCCGAGTCCTGGGTCACCTCCAACTACACCGGCATCCTCGGCTCCGGCGCGTTCTGGCGGCTCGTCGGCAACAGCACGCTGATCGCGGTCGCCACCACCGTGCTCGTGGTCGCGGCGTCGGCGCTGGCGGCGTTCTCCTTCGCGCGGTTCGCGTTCCGCGGGCGGGAAGTGCTGTTCACCGTGTTCACGATGGGCCTGATGTTCCCCTTCGCGGTGGCCGCCCTGCCGCTCTTCCTGCTGCTGCGCTGGATGCACCTGCTGGACAACCCGCTGGGCGTGATCCTGCCGCAGGCCGCGTTCGGGCTGCCGATGACCATCATCATCCTGCGCGGCTTCTTCCGGGAGATCCCCGGTGAGCTGGAGGAGGCGGCCACCCTCGACGGCTGCGGGCCGTTCGGCTTCTTCTGGCGGATCCTGCTGCCCATGGCCCGGCCGGCGCTCGGCACGGTCTCCGTGCTCGCGGTCGTCACCAGCTGGAACAACTTCTTCCTGCCGCTGCTGGTCTTCACCGACTCCACCTGGTGGACCATCCCCATCGGCGTGCAGCAGTTCCAGGGCCAGTACTCCACCGACACCGCCCGGGTCTTCGCCTACCTGGTCCTCGCCATGGTTCCCGCCCTGGCCTTCTACTCGGTCGCCGAGCGCCAGCTCGTCGGCGGCCTCACCGTCGGCGCCACCAAGGGCTGACCACCCCTTCCACGGACAGGAGTCGCACGATGTCACGCACACGTCTCAGACTCGCCGGTGCCCTCGCGGCCGTGCTCGTGGCGGCTGGGATCGCCACCGGGCCCGCCGCCCAGGCCCACGAGCGGCAGCCCACCCTCGCCGAACTGGCCCAGCGCCACGGCCGCTACTTCGGCAGCGCCACCGACAACCCCGAACTCACCGACACCGCCTACACCACGCTGCTCGGCAGCGAGTTCGACATGATTACGCCCGGCAACGGCATGAAGTGGTACGCCACCGAACCCCAGCAGGGCGTCTTCGACTGGACCAACGGCGACCAGATCGTGAACCTCGCCCGCGAGCACCACCAGAAGGTCCGCGCCCACACCCTGGTCTGGCACAGCCAGCTGCCCGACTGGCTCACCTCCCGCGACTGGACGGCCACCGAGCTGCGAGCGGTACTGAAGACGCACATCCAGACCGAGGTACGGCACTACCGGGGCAAGGTCTACTCCTGGGACGTCGTCAACGAGGCCTTCAACGAGGACGGCAGCTACCGCGAGACCCTCTGGTACAAGACGCTCGGCCCTGACTACATCGCGGACGCGCTGCGCTGGGCCCACCAGGCCGACCCGCACGCCAGGCTCTACCTGAACGACTACAACATCGAGGGCCTCGGCGCGAAGAGCGACGCCTACTACGCGCTCGCGCAGCAGCTCAAGGCACGGCACGTCCCGCTGGACGGCATCGGCTTCCAGGCCCACCTCGCGCTCCAGTACGGCTATCCGACCACCCTGGAGGACAACCTCCGCCGCTTCTCCCGGCTCGGCCTGGACACCGCGCTCACCGAGGTGGACGTACGGATGCAGCTGCCGGCCACCGACGAGAAACTGGCCGAGCAGGCGACCTGGTACGCGGATCTGACCAAGGCGTGCCTGGCGGTACGGCACTGCGTGGGCATCACGATCTGGGACTACACGGACAAGTACTCGTGGATCCCGGCGTTCTTCCCCGGTGAGGGCGCGGCCCTGCCCTGGGACGAGCAACTCGCCCCCAAACCGGCCTACTTCGCGCTGCGCACAGCACTGGGTCACCGAGGGTGACCAACCCCGGACGCATGTCGGGGCCGGTGCGCACCATGGGTGTGCGTCCGGCCCCTGCTGGTCACCGGGCGGAGCGGCGGGGCCGCCCGGGTGTGGTGCGACAGGTCGCTCAGGCGGCGGTCACCACCCGGCCGGCACCCAGCGGGCGGTGCGGCGCGATGATCTGACCGTCGGGCAGGAGCTCACCGGTGTCCTCGAAGAGCAGAACGCCGTTGCACAGCAGGCTCCACCCCTGCTCCGGGTGGTGCGCCACGAGGCGGGCGGACTCCCGGTCGGCGGATTCGGCTGTCGGACACGGCGGCTGGTGCTGGCACATGGATAGGGTCTCTCGCTCGGTCGTGGTCATGTCGGTCCCCCGTGCTGATGAGTCGGTCGGAAACCAGTGTTGCCTTCCGGGCGTTGCTCCGCAGGGATTTCGCTGCACCGCTTCTCACAGGTTGGAGACGCGTCACCCGCGCGGACGGTTCATCCCTGCCCGGCTGCCAATTCGGATGGTTTCACATGGCCGGATGGGGCTAGTCCGAACGGCGGGCCGGCACCAGGTGAGAGCCATTCCGGCTCTTAGGAGCAGTGAATTGCTCGTACGAGCAGAATGAAAGGCGCACTGCGCGTCCCCGCCACTCGACCGAAAGAGCGCGGGGACGGCGCGGTGCGGCGGCTGTGGCCTCAGGCAGGCGTGATGAGCAGGGGGGCCGGGGTGATCCGGTCGGTCAGGACCGGGAGCAGCTCGGCGACCGGGTGCGGCCGGTGGGCCGCGATACCGGGCGGGGCGGGTGCCAGCGGCACCAGCAGGTCGGTGGCGACGGGGTGCCCCTCGGCGCCGTCGGCGGTGTGGTCGCCGTGCAGCCACAGGGTGAGCATGTAGAGACCGGGCAGGGACAACAGGCGCGGCTGGTACGTCTGCTGCAGGGCCTCTGCCTGGTGCAGGGCCCGTTCGGTGGAGGCGATGTAGGGGCCCTCGAAGAAGTGCGAGAACGCCCAGCCGTCCGGGGTGAGCATCGTGTCGGCCGCGGCCACCGCCCGGTCGCCGCAGCGGATCAGGAAGCGCCAGCCGGCCAGCCGGGTGGCGGACATGCCCTCCGTGGTGATCCGGTCCAGCACGTGCACGGGAAGCGGGAGTTCGGGCGTCGCGGGTCCCTGTGCGGTGCGCAGGGAGGGGGTGCGGGCCTCGCGGACCGCCGTCGGGGAACTCAGGGCGGTGAGGACGGAACGCAGGGCGGGCGCGGGGGCAGGAGGAACGTGCAGCGGCATGGTGGGTCGCCTCTCATTCGACAGGCGCGGTGGCGCGAGGGCGGGGGCGGACGGCGCTGTCAGCTCACAGGAGGTCAGAGAGGCGGGGCCCGGTTCGGTGAAGAGAGGTGCGGGCGTTGCCCGCCGCACGTCACTCAGGCGGCAGGAACCAGGACCGGGGGCGCCAGCCTTCTGCCTTGCTCGCGGAGTTTATACGACGCCTGTTCAGACGGTGTTTCACCGGGCCGTTTCACGGAAGTGAACAAGATGCAATTCAGCCGATGATTCGTGCGGAATCCTCCCGATTTCCAGCCCATCAGAACCCCGCTGACCTCGGATTTCGAGGCTGTCGCGGTCGGCCGGATGCAGTCGGCGTTTTTCACGAGGAGAACGGGGAACCCGAAGGTGCGTGCTGCGCCATGCCTCGTGAATGTGCCGCGGGACACATTCCAACAGAGTAGCGGGTGCCGGTGCCTCGCGCGACGTTATCGATCGCGTCCGCTGGGCATCATCCCACCTGGACTCGGGACACCGGCGGCCGGAACCCCGGCCCGCCCATTCGAGGAGGGACGCTTCGATGGGGGAGAAGGTCGTGGCGGGCCGGTTCGACCTGTCCGATCGCCGACGCTACCGCGAAAAGCTGCGCGACTGTCTCACGGGGCTGGAGCGGCTGCTGGTGGAGAAGCGGTTCGACCGCCCGAAGAACCTCATGGGTGTCGAGATCGAATTGAATCTGGCCGGCGCAGACGGCATGCCGAGAATGCTGAACGGACAGGTTCTCGAACGTATCGCGAGCCGCGATTTCCAAACAGAACTCGCCATGTTCAACCTGGAAGTGAACATAGCTCCACACCGGCTCGAAGGGCGGGTTCTCGACCGGCTCGCGGAGGAACTGCGCACCTCGCTGGCCTACGCCGACCGGAAGGCGGGCGAGGTGGACGCCGGGATCGTCATGACCGGCATCCTGCCCACCCTGGAGCGCGACGACCTGGTCTCCGCGAACCTCTCCGAGGTGGACCGGTACACCCTGCTCAACGACCAGATCGTGGCCGCCCGGGGCGAGGACTTCCTGCTCGACATCGAGGGCGTCGAGCACCTCGTGTGCACGTCGAAGTCGATCGTCCCGGAGGCCGCCTGCACCTCCGTGCAGCTGCACCTGCAGGTCACCCCGGCCCGCTTCGCCGACGTGTGGAACGCGGCCCAGGCGGCGGTCGCCGCGCAGATCGCCGTGGGCGCGAACTCCCCGTTCCTGTTCGGCCGTGAACTCTGGCGCGAGTCCCGCCCGCCGCTGTTCCTCCAGGCCACCGACACCCGCCCGCCGGAGCTCCAGGCGCAGGGCGTCCGGCCGCGCACCTGGTTCGGCGAGCGCTGGATCAGCTCGGCGTACGAGCTCTTCGAGGAGAACCTGCGCTTCTTCCCCGCCCTCCTGCCGATCTGCGACGAGGAGGACCCGCTGGCCGTGCTCGACGCGGGCGGGGTGCCGAAACTCGCGGAACTCGTCCTGCACAACGGCACGGTGTACCGCTGGAACCGCCCGGTCTACGGCATCGCCGACGGTGTCCCGCACCTGCGCGTCGAGAACCGCGTGCTGCCGGCCGGCCCCACCGTCACCGACGTCGTCGCCAACGCCGCGTTCTACTACGGTCTGGTCCGCGCCCTCGCGGAGGAGTCCCGCCCGGTGTGGACCCGGCTGCCGTTCGCCGCGGCCGAGGCGAACTTCGACGCGGCGTGCCGGGACGGCATCGACGCACGCCTGGTCTGGCCGAGGCGGGCGCGGTACGGCGGCGGCACGGCGGAGGTGGACGCGGTCACCCTGGTCCGCGACGAACTGCTGCCGCTGGCGGCGGCCGGTCTGGACGCGTGGGGCGTCGATCCCGCCGACCGCGACCTGTACCTCGGCGTGATCGAGGAGCGCTGCCGGCGTCGGGCCAACGGGGCGTCCTGGCAGGCGGCGACCTTCCACCGGGCGCTGGAGCGGGGGCTGCCGAGGGACGCGGCGCTGGCGGCGATGACGCGGCGCTACGCCGAGCTGATGAACGAGGGGGAGCCGGTGCACACGTGGCCGGTGGGGTTACTGGAACCGGTGCCTTTGGGGTGACGGCCGACGGGGCGGCGGCGTAGGGGGGCGGTGGGATTGCCTGGTGCGGCGCCGTCTGGGCTCGTCGCGCAGTCCCCGCGTCCCTTTCGGGGCGCTGTGGCCGGCCCTCGTCGTCGAGTCATCCGGGGTCGGCCGTGTCCGCTCCAGGTTGATCGGGCAAGCTGTGATGTCCCGTGGCGAAGGTGGCCATGGGGTTTGCCCGACTGGAGGCAGGAGTGCAGGTGGAGGCGGATCAGGTGGCCGGTGTGTACCCGCTGGAGCGGCCCGCGCAGCGCGTGTTCAGGGACGAGACACTGCTCGTCCTAGGACTTTCGCTCGGGGCGAGCGGGGTGTCCGCCCTGATCAGCTTCATCGGATCGGTCACCAAACCGGGCGGCCTCAAGGATCAGGCGGCCACGATGAACGCCTCGGCCGCGCCGGGTCGCCCCTGGCTCGATCTCGCCTGGCAGCTCTTCGGCATCGCGTCGGCACTCGTCCCCGTCCTCCTCGTCGCCCACCTCCTCCTCCGGGAGGGCTCGAGTCTGCGCGCGCTCGGCTTCGACCGCACCCGTCCCTGGCCCGACCTCGGGCGTGGCGCGGCCGTCGCCTCGGTGATCGGCAGCGCCGGTATCGCCTTCTACCTGACCGCACGCGGTCTCGGCTTCAACCTCACGGTGGTCCCGGAGGCGCTGCCGGACGTGTGGTGGAAGTACCCCGTGCTGATCCTCTCCGCGATGCAGAACGCGATCCTCGAAGAGGTCATCGTGGTCGGCTATCTGCTGCGCAGGCTGGACCAGCTGGGCTGGACCGCGGGCACCGCGCTCGTGGCCAGTTCCGTCCTGCGCGGCTCGTACCACCTCTACCAGGGGATCGGTGGCTTCGTCGGCAACATGGTGATGGGCGTGGTCTTCGTCTACCTGTACCGGCGGTGGGGCCGGGTCGGTCCCCTGGTGGTGGCGCACTCCCTGCTCGACATCGGCGCGTTCGTCGGCTACGCGCTGCTCGCCGGCAAGGTGGGCTGGCTGCCTACGGCGTGAGCAGTTCGCCGTCGATGACGGTGACCGCGCGGCCGGTGAGCAGGACACGGTCACCGCGCAGCGAGGTCCGGACCAGGCCAGTACGCCGGGAGGCCTGCAGCCCGGTGAGATCGGGTTCGCCGAGCCGCCCGGCCCAGTGCGGCGCGAGAGCGGTGTGCGCGCTCCCGGTCACCGGGTCCTCGTCGATCCCGACGTTCGGGAAGAAGCAGCGGGAGACGTAGTCGTACCCCCTGGCCGGGTCCTCGGCGCGGGCGGTGGCGATGATCCCGCGCGTGGAGTGGGCGGCGAGCGCCTTGTGGTCGGGGAAGAGGCCGAGCACGGTCTTCTCGTCGGCGAGTTCCAGGAGCAGGTCGCCGATGTTCGGGCCGGTGTCGAAGGCGGCCACGGGTTCGGCGCCGAGCGCCTCGGCGATCCCGTCGGGCACGTCGACCCGGGTCAGCGGGGCGGTGGGGAAGTCGAGCGTGATCACCCCCTCCGCGCCGGGCGTCGCGATCAGCACCCCGCTCCGGCTGGCGAACCGCACGGGACCTGTGTGCGCCCCCGTGGTGTGCAGCACATGCGCGGTCGCCAGCGTGGCGTGCCCGCACATCGCCACCTCCGTGACCGGCGTGAACCACCGCAACGCCCAGTCGGCCTCCGCGCCCTCGGGCAGGGGGTGCGCGAAGGCGGTCTCGGCATGGTTCACCTCCATGGCGACGTTCTGCATCCACCCGTCGTCAGGAAAGGACTCCAGCAGCACGACTCCGGCCGGGTTCCCGGAGAACGCGCGCTCGGCAAACGCGTCGACGATTCGAATCCGCATGAGCCAGACGCTAGGCCCACCTCACCCACCCCGCCCAAGGCCAATCCCCCACTCCTGGCCCGTTTTCCACCACCTGGCCCCGCCCCCGCCCCCGCAGGGGCGCGGGGAACTGCGCAAAACCCCCCGACGGTGCCGCGCCGGCGAACCGGGGGTCACGCCGATGCGCCTTCTCAGGGGCGCGGGGAACTGCGCGGAAACCCACGACGGTGCCGTGCCGGCGAACCGGGGGTCACGCCGACGCGCCTTCTCAGGGGCGCGGGGAGCTGCGCGAAGACCCACGACGGTGCTGCGCCGGCGACCCTGGGGTCACGCCGACGCGCCTTCTCAGGGGCGCGGGGAGCTGCGCGAAAACCCACCACGGCGCCGCACCCGACCGTCCAGCCGGCGGCCCAACGGCGCTGCCGCCCACCCGCAGGCAAGACAAAGGGGGCCGACCCTCACCCCGAGTCGGCCCCCCTGAGCGGAACGCTCAGTCCGTGCCCAGTTCCATCGCCGCCCGGTCCAGCAGTTCGTCGGCGTCAGGCGCAGCCTCTCCACGGGACGCGATCGCCTCGGCGCCCCCCTCCGGCATGCTGCCGATCAGCCCGGTCGCCGCCGCCTGTGCCGCGCCGATCGCCGGGTTGGCGGAGCCGATGAGGCCCAGCCCGGCGTACTGCTCCAGCTTCGCGCGGGAGTCGGCGATGTCGAGGTTGCGCATCGTCAGCTGGCCGATCCGGTCCACCGGACCGAACGCGGCGTCCTCGGTCCGCTCCATCGACAGCTTGTCGGGGTGGTAGCTGAAGGCCGGACCCGTCGTGTCGAGGATCGAGTAGTCCTCGCCGCGCCGCAGCCGCAGCGTCACCTCACCGGTGACCGCCGCGCCGACCCACCGCTGGAGCGACTCCCGGATCATCAGCGCCTGCGGGTCCAGCCACCGGCCCTCGTACATCAGCCGGCCGAGCCGCCGCCCCTCGTTGTGGTACTGCGCGACCGTGTCCTCGTTGTGGATCGCGTTGACCAGCCGCTCGTACGCGGCGTGCAGCAGCGCCATGCCCGGCGCCTCATAGATGCCCCGGCTCTTCGCCTCGATGATCCGGTTCTCGATCTGGTCGGACATGCCGAGCCCGTGCCGGCCGCCGATCGCGTTGGCCTCCATGACCAGCTCGACGGCGGTGCCGAACTCCTTGCCGTTGACGGTCACGGGGCGGCCCTGGTCGAAGCCGATGGTGACGTCCTCGGGGAGGATCTCGACCTCGGGGTCCCAGAACCGCACGCCCATGATCGGCTCGACGGTCTCGATGCCGTTGTCCAGGTGCTCCAGGGTCTTGGCCTCGTGCGTGGCGCCCCAGATGTTGGCGTCGGTGGAGTACGCCTTCTCCGTGCTGTCCCGGTACGGCAGCCCGTGGGCCACCAGCCACTCGGACATCTCCTTGCGGCCGCCGAGCTCCGTCACGAAGTCCGCGTCGAGCCACGGCTTGTAGATCCGCAGGTGCGGATTGGCCAGCAGGCCGTACCGGTAGAACCGCTCGATGTCGTTGCCCTTGAAGGTCGAGCCGTCGCCCCAGATCTGGACGTCGTCCTCCAGCATGGCCCGCACCAGCAGCGTGCCGGTGACGGCACGGCCGAGCGGCGTGGTGTTGAAGTACGCCCTGCCGCCCGAGCGGATGTGGAACGCGCCGCAGGTGAGCGCGGCCAGGCCCTCCTCGACCAGCGCGGCCCGGCAGTCGACCAGGCGCGCGATCTCGGCACCGTAGGTGTGCGCACGGCCGGGCACCGAGGCGATGTCGGGCTCGTCGTACTGGCCGATGTCGGCGGTGTAGGTGCACGGGACGGCGCCCTTGTCGCGCATCCACGCGACCGCGACCGAGGTGTCGAGCCCGCCGGAGAAGGCGATGCCGACGCGCTCGCCGGCGGGAAGGGAGGTGAGGACCTTGGACATAGGAAGATTATGCATCAGAACGCATGGTCATGCAACGCCCCTGCTGGATCGCCCTGCGGACGTCGAAGTCGGGGCTTGCCACGCGAACGGTTCCGATATATCGTCGAGACATCGCGAAAGATGCGCGACAGATCAACGATGGAATGGAGTGATTGCCATGCGTTCCCACGGATTCGAGCGTGGACATGGTCACGGCGGCCCCCACTCGCACGAGCGGGGCGGCTTCGGTGGACGGGACGGCCGGCGCGCGGCGTTCGGGCCCTTCGGCCCGGGTGGCCCCGGTTTCGGTCCCGGCGGGCCCGGTTTCGGACCGGGGCCCTGGGGGCCGCGAGGGCGCGGCGGTCCACGGGGAAGGGCCCGGCGCGGCGACGTACGGGCCTCGATCCTGGCCCTGTTGAAGGACCGGCCGATGCACGGTTACGAGATGATCCAGGAGATCGCCGAACGCAGCGGCGGTGCGTGGAAGCCCAGCCCCGGCTCGGTGTACCCGACCCTCCAGCTGCTGGAGGACGAGGGGCTGATCGCCAGTGAGAGCGAGGGCGGCAAGAAGCTGTTCTCCCTCACCGACAGTGGCCGCACGGCCGCCGGCGAAGGGCCGGACGCCCCCTGGGAGGAAGCGTCCCGCGGGGTCGACTTCGAGGCCCTGAGCCAGATCCGCCAGGCCGGCTTCGGTCTGATGGAGGCTTTCGGGCAGGTCTGGAAGACCGGCAGCAAGGAGCAGCGCGAGAAGGCGCTGGCCGTGATCAACGAGACCCGTAAGAAGCTGTACCTCATCCTCGCCGACGAGGACTGACCCTCGCCGGACGGCGGACGGGACACCGGGCGCCCCGCGGAACCTCCGCGGGGCGCCTCTGCGTGCCCGGGTGACGGGAGCGGCTCAGGCCACCAGTCCGCCCAGCCTGCGCAGCGACTCGTTGAGAGCCGCCGTCGCCGAGTCCTTGAGCTTGCCCGCCATCAGTGACACGGCCGCGCCCGTGAACTCGCCGTCGATCCGCACGCCCGTCGCGTCCCCGTCCGGGGTCAGCGTGTAGCGGGTGGCGACGGTCACCGCCATCGGCCCCTTGCCGCGGATCGCCAGCACCCGCGCCGGTTCCAGCTCCTCGATGGTCCACTCGACCTCCGCCGGGAAGCCCATCAGCTTCATGTTCTCCTGGAAGGTGCCCCCCACCGCCAGCGTCTCGGGGCCGCCCTTGGGAAAGTTGGTGTGGGTCGCGTTCCACTCGCCGTACGCCGGCCAGTCGGTGAGCTGTGCCCACACCTTCTCGGCCGGTGCCTGGATGCGTGCCTCCGCGCTGACTTCGGCCATCGGGCCACCCCTTCGTGTCGGGCTACGGTGTCGCGGAACGTAGCCGCCGGGCCTCGAACATTCAATACTGATGAACCGTCAGGAAGTGTGCGGATGCACGCGCCGTGTCAGCGCGACGGGTGCGCGCCGGTTGCGCGGGGGCGCTCGGCAAGACGCCGCGCGCCACGGTGGCCGGAATGGGTCTGATCTCATCCGTAAGGAGGAGATTTCGGCCACCCGGCTCCACTCTGCGTGGGACGCGAAGATGCTTCCCCTCGCCGATGACTCCGGCTCCCGGGCTTGATGAGGTAGGGACCGTGCAACCCCGTATTCCCCGCCAGCCCGCCCAGGACCAGGGCAGTGTCCACGCGGACGACGATGCCGGGCTCGGTGCCGAGCTGGCAGCGGTGATCGCCGGTGCCCGCCGCCGGGCCGTACGGGACGGGGACCGCCAGGTCGACACCGCCCATCTGCTGCACTCACTGATCGAGAACGACCCCGAGGTGCGCGCCGCCCTCGGTGCCGCACCGCAACTCGCCCGCCTGCTCGGCTACCTCGTGCAGCGCAGCATCGGCTACGGCCTGCGCTGGCAGGGCGGGGTCGAGGACTCCGGCGCGCTGCCCGCCCTGGCGCGGACCGGGGGAGGGCGAGCCGAGGGCGAGGGTGCCTGGTCCCCGGTGGCCGCGGCCGCCCTGGAGTACGCGCGCGTCCGCGCCCGGCGGCGTGGCGCGGCCCGCTCCGACGGCGTCGACCTGCTGGCTGGCCTGGTCCTGGACCCGGAGTCCCGGGCCGTGGAGGTGCTGGAGCGTGCCGGGGTGGCCGCCCGTGAGCTGGCCGTGCGGATAGACGGGGACGGGGCGACCGGGCCGGCCGAGGTGGTGCGGGACGCCGCGGCGGAGCGCCCCACGTCCAGCCGTTGAGACAGGTGTCATAGGGGGTGACGCTCATGTCGCCCGCTGGCATCATGTCCCGGTGCACACCACGGACACCAGCCACGGCAAGGGCCTCGGGCTCTCCCTCGCCCTCGGGTCGGCGCTCGCCTTCGGCGGCTCCGGCGTCGCGGCCAAGCCCCTGATCGAGGCCGGCCTCGCACCGCTGGACGTGGTGTGGCTGCGGGTTGCGGGCGCCGCCCTGGTGATGCTTCCGCTGGCCGTCCGCCACCGCGACCTGCCGCGCCGCCGGCCGGCGCTGCTCGCCGGGTTCGGCCTGCTCGCCGTGGCCGGAGTCCAGGCCTGCTACTTCGGTGCGATATCCCGGATACCGGTGGGGGTGGCGCTGCTCGTGGAGTACCTCGCTCCCGCGCTGGTGCTCGGCTGGGTCCGGTTCGTGCAGCGACGGCCGGTGACCCGCGCCGCCGCGCTCGGCGTCGTCCTCGCGGCGGGCGGTCTCGCGTGTGTGGTGGAGGTGTGGTCGGGGCTGCGGTTCGACGCGCTGGGGCTGGTGCTGGCGCTGGCGGCGGCGTGCTGCCAGGTGGGGTACTTCGTGCTCGCCGACCACGGTGGGGGCGAGGGAGCGGATCCGCTGGGAGTGATCGCGTACGGGCTGCTGGTCGGGGCCGGTCTGCTCACCGTGGTGGCCCGGCCGTGGAAGATGGACTGGTCGGTACTGGGCGGCGCCGCGCGGATGAACGGGACCGCGGTGCCGGCGGCGGTTCTGCTGGCCTGGATCGTGCTGGTGGCGACCGTGGTCGCCTACATCACCGGGGTGCTGTCGGTCCGGCGGCTGTCCCCGCAGGTGGCGGGGGTCGTGGCCTGCCTTGAGGCGGTGGTGGCGACCGTGCTGGCCTGGGTGCTGCTGGGGGAGCGCCTGTCGGCGCCGCAGGTGGCGGGCGGGGCGGTCGTGCTGGCAGGGGCGTTCATCGCGCAGTCGTCGGCACCCGCCAAGGGCTCCGGTGAGCCCTTGGCGCGCAGTGAGGACGTCGTGCGCGAGCCCGCAGCCTGAGCGTCGGCGGCGCCCACCTGGGGGCGCCGCCCGTCACCGCGTCTTCAGGTACCGCGGCACCGGAACCTCCGACGCCAGGTCCCCGTTCGGGATCGGAGCGTCGTACCCCTTCCGCAGCGGCAGCACACCCGCCCAGTACGGCAGGTCCAGGTCCTCCGGCTCGTCGTGCGCGCCGCCGGTACGGGTCTTGGCGGAGACCTCGTTCAGGTCCAGACGGATCACCGCGGTCGCGGCCAGTTCCTTCTTGTCGGCGGGGCGGGAGTCGGCCGCCCGGCCCGGCACCACGTGGTCGACCAGGGCGTCCAGCGCGCGCCTCTTCTCCTCCGGGTCGGTGACCTGGTGGGCGATGCCGTGCACCACCACCGAGCGGTAGTTGACCGAGTGGTGGAAGGCGGAGCGGGCCAGCACGAGACCGTCGACATGGGTGACCGTCACGCACACCGGCAGTCCGGGGTCGGCCTGGCCGGTCATCCGCAGCGGGCGTGAACCCGTCGAGCCGTGCAGGTACAGGACCTCGCCGACCCGGCCGAACAGCGTCGGCAGCACCACCGGCGCGCCGTCGCGCACGAAGCCGAGGTGGCAGAGGTAGCCCTCGTCGAGGATGGCGTGCACCAGTTCCCTGTCGTACGACGCCCGCTCGGCGGAGCGGGTGGGCACGGTGCGGTCGGTCCTGGCGTAGGCGGCGGGCTGGGCCGGCGGTGCGGACTGCGCCGGCACGGTCCCCTGCGCGGCTGTCTCCATTGCGATCCTCCATTGCACTAGTGCATAATGCTGTTTGTGCTAGGAGAATATCCGATCGAAGGGCGTGGCGCAGCGGAGATCGCGGCCAGCGTCGAGCGCGCGGTGGGTGCCGGGGAGCTGGAGCCGGGGCACCTGCTGCCGCCCATGAGGGAGTTGGCGAGCAGGCTCGGGGTGAATCCCAACACGGTCGCCGCCGCTTACCGCACCCTGCGCGAGCGCGGAGTGATCGAGACCGCCGGCCGACGGGGCAGCCGGGTCCGGCCGAAGCCGGCCACCACCGGGCGGGACCAACATCCCGAGGTCCCGCCCGGAGTGCGCGACCTGTCCTCCGGCAACCCCGACCCCGCCCTGCTTCCCGCCCTCGCGCCGGCCCTGGCGGCCGTGGCCGCCGAGTGCGACCGAGCCCCTGTCCTCTACGGCGCCGACCCCGTCGAGCCGGACCTGGACCGGATGGCGCGCGCCGAACTGGCCGCCGACGGCGTGCCCGACGGGCCGCTCACCGTCACCTCGGGCTCCCTGGACGCCGCCGAGCGCGTCCTGCTGGCACACCTCAAGCCCGGCGACGCCGTCGCCGTCGAGGACCCCGGCTGGGGCCGCACCCTCGACCTCATCCCCGCGCTCGGACTGCGTACCGTCCCGGTGGCGGTCGACGACGAGGGGCCGCGCGCCGACGCCCTGCGCCGGGCCCTGGAGGCCGGGGCCCGCGCCCTGATCGTCACGGCGCGGGCGCACAACCCCACCGGCGCCGCGGTCGGTGCCGCACGCGCGCGTGCCCTGCGGGCGGTTCTGCGCGCCCACCCGTACACCCTGCTGATCGAGGACGACCACGGCCACGGCATCGTCGACCTGCCCCTCCACCCGCTGGCGGGCGTCACCCGGCACTGGTCCTTCGTCCGCTCGGTCGCCAAGGCATACGGACCCGACCTGCGCCTGGCCACCCTGACCGGGGACGAGGTGACGGTGGACCGGGTGCGGGGGCGTCAGCGTCTCGGCCCGGGGTGGGTGAGCCGGCTGCTGCAGCGGACGGTGGTCCGGCTGTGGGCCGACGGCGCGGTGCACGGCCCGGCGGTGGCGGCCGCGTACCGGGCCCGCCGTGAACTCCTCGTCGACGCGCTCGCCGACCACGGCGTCGAGGCCCACGGCCGCAGCGGCATGAACGTCTGGATCCCGGTCCCGGACGAGACGGCTGCCGTGTCCCGGCTGCTGCACGAGGGATGGGCGGTGGCGCCGGGGGCGCGCTACCGGTTGTCGACCCCGCCGGGTGTCCGCGTCACCGTCTCGACGCTGGCGCCCGAGGAGGCCGGTCCGCTGGCCGCGGCGGTGGCGAGAGCGGTGACACCGGCGAAGGGGGGCCGGATCCAGGCCTGAGTTCCGTCTGCGGCGCCGTCGCCTTTCGGGAACGCCCGTGCGGACGCCCCTGCAAGGGGCGCGGGGAGCTGCGCGGCCAGCCCACCACCACCCGCACGCACACCCGCTCCCGCACCCGCTCCCCGCTCCTCGGACCCCGACGTCTTAGCAGACGCAAGATCTCCACCCGGCACCTCTTAGAATCGCTTACGTGTTGAATCTGGAGCGCCTGCGCACCCTGGACGCCCTCGCCCGGTACGGCTCGGTCAGCGGCGCCGCCGAGGCCCTGCACGTCACGACGTCGGCCGTGTCCCAGCAGATGGGCAAGCTGGAGCGAGAGGTGGACCAGCGGCTCCTCGCGAAGAACGGCCGCGGCATCCGGCTCACCGACGCCGGGCGGCTGCTCGCCGAGCACGCGGCCCGGATCCTCTCCCAGGTCGAACTGGCCCAGTCCGACCTGGAGGCGCACCGCGGCCAGGTGGTCGGCGAACTCCGGCTCTCCGCGTTCCCGACGGCCGCCCGCGGCCTGTTCCCGGCCGCACTGGCCGCCCTGCGGGAACGGCACCCCGCGCTGCGCGTCCGCTCCAGCGAACTGGAGCCGGAGAACGGCGTGGCCGGCGTCGTCCGCGGCGACCTGGATCTCGCTGTCGTCCTCGACTGGTACAACAAGCCGATGCCCGTGCCCGACGGCCTGGTCAAGGCGCCCCTGCTGGACGACCCCGCCGAGGTGGCGCTGTCGGCCGGGCACCGGCTCGCCGGCCGCGAAGAGGTGGACCTGGGGGAGTTCGCCGAGGACGAGTGGATCACCTGGGGCGAGGGCGAGTTCTGCCATGAGTGGCTGATGTACACCCTGCTCTCACGCGGTATCGAGCCCGTCGTCGGGCACCGCGCGGCCGAGACGCACACCCAGCTGAACCTGGTCGCGGCCGGGTTGGGCGTCTGCGTCGCCCCGCTGCTGGGCCGCCACCCGGTGCCGGACGGCGTGGTGATGGTGCCGCTGAAGCAGCGGGTGAGCCGCCATGTGTACGTCGTCTGGCGGGCCGACGCCGACCGCCGCCCCTCGATCCGGGCGGCGGTGCAGGCGCTGCGCGACGCGGCCGAGGCGATCGCCTGAGCCGGCCTGCCGGCGCTTCCGCCTGCGGCTGCCGAGCCCGGCTCCCCTACGCCGTGCCCAGCTTGCGGAAGTCCCAGGAGGCGATCTTCGTCGGGGTGAGCCGTGCCCACGCGTGCCGGCCGTCGTGCGGCATCTCGTCCAGACCGAAGTTCTTGCGGGCGAACACCGTCTCGATGTAGTCGAGTTCGGCGACCAGCTCACCGGTGCGCGGGACCTCGCCCACGAACTCGACGGTCCCTCTCAGCTCGACACCGCGCAACTGGTCGTACTCCTCACCGGAGTCGACCACGACCGCCACGCGCGGGTCGCGGCTGAGGTCCTTCCAGCGCTGGCTGCGCACCACCGAGTAGAGCCACAGTGACGTGCCGTCCCAGGCGAACCACAGGGCGCTGACGTGCGGGGCGCCGTCCGCCGTGACGGTCGCGACCCGGCAGGTCCGCTGGGTGGTGAGGAACTCGTCCAGCTCACCGGGCGTCATCATGATCTTCCGGCCCCGGCGCTGAGTGACGGTCATGCAGCCCCCTCTTGTCCTTCTTCCGTTCCCGCGCGATGGCGGTTAGTGTCACCCGCCCCGCACCAAGGTGGAAGGGGGCGTCATGCCGTCGTCGTACCAGCGGCTCGCCGAACTCCTCGACCCGGTGAGCACCGTGCTGCTGACCGTCGAGTGCCAGCAGGGCGTGGTGGGCCCGGACAGCGCACTGCCCGAACTCGCCCGCGAGGCACGGTCGTCGGGGGCCCTGGACAACATCGCCCGCCTGGTCGCCGCCGCGCACCACACCGGTGTCCAGGTGATCCACGCCATCGCCGAACGCCGCCCGGACGGCCGGGGCGCGAACCGCAACGCCCGCCTGTTCCGCGCCGCCGAACGGCTGCCCGTCCAGCAGCTCTCCGGCACCACGGCGGTCCGCGTCGCGCCCCCCATCGAAGTCTCGGAGCAGGACCTCGTCGTACGACGGCTGCACGGTCTGTCGCCGATCCAGGGCACCGACGTCGACCCGCTGCTGCGCAACCTCGGCTGCCGCACGCTGATCGTGACCGGCGTCTCGGCCAACGTGGCCATACCGAACGCCGTGTTCGACGCGGTCAACCGGGGCTACACGGCCGTCGTCCCGGCCGACGCCGTCGCGGGAGTGCCCTCCGAGTACACCCCCGCGATGATCCGCAACACCCTCGCGCTGGTCGCCACGGTCGCGACCACGGACGAGGTGCTCGGCTGCCTGGGAAGACCGCGTCGGCGGTCCTGAGGATCAGGCCAGCGAGATCTGGTCACCGGAGACCGTGATGTTGGCCGCCGTCAGACCGGTGGTCGCCGGGCCCTGCTTCACGCTGCCGTCCGCTATGGCGAACTTGCTGCCGTGACAGGGGCAGACGATCTCGCCGTTGGCGATGCTGCTCACCGCGCAGCCCGCGTGCGGGCACTTCGTCGAGAACGCCTTGTACGTACCCGCCGTCGGCTGGGTGACGACCACGGCCTTGTCCTTGTAGATCGTGCCGCCGCCCTCGGGGATGTCCGTGGTCTTGGCGAGCGCGGTGCCCCCGGCCGCGGCGCTGGAGCCGCCCGCCGAGCCGTTGCTGTCCTGGGTGGTGGAGCCGGCGCCCGCGTTGCTGTTCGTGGTGGCCGTGCCCGACGAGTCGTCGGACGATCCGCAGGCGGTCAGCGCGGCGGCGAGCCCCGCCGCTCCGGCCGCCGCCATGACGGTACGGCGAGCCGGGTTGGCCGAGGGGTTGAGCGGTGCGCTGGTCATGTGAGGGGTTCCCTTCCGCGAAGCTGCTCGTTGATCCGTCCAGGGGTACGGCCTTCGGGCACCACCCGTTCAGACGGCATCCAGATACTGACCCCCTGGACATGAGGCTTCGGTAAAACAGCGCTGTCGGTTCGCTGTCGGCCTGGACGGACCGGTGGCCGGGCCGTCGCCGGATCCCCAGTAACCTGGGGCGATGCTCAAGGAAGTCACCGCGACCCGCTACATCACACCGCTGCGTGAGGGCGGCTCGCTGCCGGGCCTCGTCGAGGGTGACGACCTGGCGACGTACGTCATGAAGTTCACGGGCGCGGGGCAGGGCCGCAAGACGCTGGTCGCCGAGGTCGTCTGCGGCGAACTCGCCCGCCGGCTCGGGTTCCGGATGCCCCGCCTGGTCACCGTCGAACTGGATCCGGTGCTGGGGCTCGGCGAACCGGAGCAGCAGGTGCAGGACCTGTTGCGGGGGAGCGGCGGTACCAACCTCGGCATGGACTTCCTCTCGGGGGCCCTCGGCTTCGACCCGCTCGCCTTCGCGGTGAGCCCCGAGGAGGCCGGGCGGATCGTCTGGTTCGACGCGCTGATCAACAACGTCGACCGCTCCTGGCGCAACCCCAACCTGCTGATGCACCGCGGCGAGGTGTGGCTCATCGACCACGGCGCCACCATGATCTGGCAGCACAACTGGCCGTCGGCCGAGGCGTCCGCCGCCCGTCCGTACGACGCCTCCGACCATGCGCTGAGCGGCTTCACCCCCGATGTGCGGGCGGCCGCCGCCGCGTTGGCGCCCCTGGTCACCGAGGACCTGCTCGCCGAGGTCACCGCCGAGGTCCCGGACGTCTGGCTCGCGGCCGAGCCCGGCTTCGACACGCCCGACGACCTGCGGCGCACCTACGCACGGCCGCTGCTCGCGCGGGCCGCCGTCATTCACGAGCGCATCACCGGCATCGGGGGGACCAAGTGAGCGAGACCCACATCAACGTGGCCGGACAGATGACCGAGCGCCACATCACCCGGGCGGGCCAGGGCGGCGACCGGGACGTCTTCGAGTACGCCCTGCTGCGCGTCGTGCCCCGCGTGGAGCGCGGCGAGTGCATCAACGCCGGTGTGATCGTGTACTGCCGGGCCAAGGCGTACGTCGGCGCCCGCACCCATCTCGACGAGGCGCGGCTGCTGGCCCTGGACCCGGACGCCGACGTGGCCGGGGTGCGGGCCGCGCTCGGGGCGGTGGAGGGCGTCTGCGCCGGTGGGGCGGCGGCGGGACACGCGGCCGGCGACGACCCGGGACGGCGCTTCCGCTGGCTGGTCGCGCCCCGCTCGGCCGTCGTGCAGCCGGGGCCCGTGCACACCGGGCTCACCCGTGACCCGGCCGCCGAGACCGAGCGGTTGCTGGACCTCCTGGTGAGGTAATGGATCACACCGCGCGGTGGGACGTTGACACCGGGTGCCATGGCTTCTAGCGTCACGTCTGTCGAAGGTACTAAGCGGTCGCTCACCATCCCGGCCGGTTCTCGATCAGGTGTTCTCAAGGGCGAGGAGAAACAGCAATGTCCAGCACTGAGCAGCGGGTGGCCGTCGTCACCGGTGCCGCACGTGGCATCGGCGCCGCCACCGCCGTACGACTGGCCGCCGAGGGCCGCGCGGTCGCCGTGATCGACCTCGACGAGGCCGCCTGCAAGGACACCGTCGAGAAGATCACCGCGGCCGGCGGCAGGGCCATCGCGGTCGGCGCCGACGTCTCGGACGAGGCCCAGGTCGCCGCCGCGATCGCGCGCGTCGTGGAGGAGCTGGGCGCCCCGACCATCCTGGTCAACAACGCCGGCGTGCTCCGCGACAACCTGCTGTTCAAGATGTCCGCGTCCGACTGGGACACGGTCCTCAACGTGCACCTGCGCGGGTCCTTCCTGATGACCAAGGCCGTCCAGCAGCACATGGTCGAGGCCGGCTGGGGCCGGGTCGTCAACCTGTCCTCCTCCTCGGCGCTCGGCAACCGCGGTCAGGCGAACTACTCCGCCGCCAAGGCCGGTCTGCAGGGCTTCACCAAGACCCTCGCGATCGAGCTCGGCAAGTTCGGCATCACCGCCAACGCCGTCGCCCCCGGCTTCATCGCCACCGAGATGACCAAGGCCACCGCGGAGCGCGTCAAGATGGGCTTCGAGGAGTTCAAGGCCGCCGCGGCCACCCAGATCCCCGTGCAGCGCGTCGGCGAGCCGGAGGACATCGCCAACGCCATCGCCTTCTTCACGAACGAGGCCGCCGGTTTCGTCTCGGGCCAGGTGCTGTACGTGGCCGGCGGACCGCTCGACTAGCAGACCACCGGGGAACCTGAGGAACACTGACATGACTGAACTGCCCGAGCTGTCCGGCAAGGTCGCCATAGTCACCGGCGCGAGCCGCGGCATCGGCTACGGCATCGCCGAGGCGCTGGTCGCCCGCGGTGACCGCGTGGCCATCACCGGCCGCAACGAGGACGCCCTCAAGGAGGCCGTCGAGCGCCTCGGCGCCGACCGCGTCATCGGCATCGCCGGCAAGGCGCACGACCTGGCCCACCAGAGCGAGGTCGTCGAGCGCACCATGGCGGCCTTCGGCCGCGTCGACCACCTGGTCAACAACGCCGGCACCAACCCGGTGTTCGGCCCGATCGCCGACGTGGACCTGGACGTGGCCCGCAAGGTGTTCGAGACGAACGTGGTCTCCGCCCTCGGTTTCGCGCAGAAGACCTGGCACGCCTGGCAGAAGGAGAACGGCGGCGCCATCGTCAACATCGCCTCCGTCGCCGGCCTGTCCGCCTCGCCGTTCATCGGCGCGTACGGCATCAGCAAGGCCGCGATGATCAACCTGACCCAGCAACTGGCGCACGAGTTCGCGCCCGGCGTCCGGGTCAACGCGATCGCCCCCGCGGTCGTCAAGACCAAGTTCGCGGAGGCCCTGTACGAGGGCCGGGAGGCGGAGGCCGCCGCGGTCTACCCGCTCAAGCGGCTCGGCGTGCCCTCCGACATCGGCGCCGCCGCCGCGTTCCTCACCTCGGAGCAGTCCGACTGGATCACCGGCCAGACCCTCGTCGTCGACGGCGGTGTCTTCCTGAACGCCGGCATGGGCTGACGAACCGTCGGGCGTCGTTTTCGTCACAGATATTTACCGCAAGTGTGAGGAAAACGGCGCCCCGATGGTGGTGCGAGATGCACACAGGCACATGACAACGTCGTCATAGCACATTCGATCAACGCCCGTGCAACCGGGGTGCCTCAAGGCGCGCAACGCTGCGGTATGGTCTGCCGCCGACCCCTGGTGCGGCGGATCGAGGAGTGCGCGTGTTCAACCGGAACCGAGGGCTGCGCAGAGTTGCCGCGGTCGCGTCCGTGTCCCTGGCGGCCGGGTGCGGCGTCCTCACCGGCAGCGCGAGCGACAGCGGACCGATCGTCGTCGGCACGACCAGCGCCCCCAGCACCCTCGACCCGGCCGGTTCGTGGGACGGCTCCTGGGAGCTCTTCCGGAACATCTACCAGACCCTGCTCGCCTACCCCGACGGCGCCACCACCCCCCAGCCGGACGCCGCGCACGACTGCGGCTTCACGGACTCCGGCGACCGCACCTACCGCTGCGAACTGCGCTCGGGCCTGAAGTTCGCCGACGGCGACAAGCTCGACGCCACGGCCGTCAAGTACTCCATCGACCGGATCCGGGCCATCAACGCGCCGAGCGGCCCGGCCGGACTGCTGGGCAGCCTCGACCGGGTGCAGGCGGTCGGCGACCGCGAGGTGGTCTTCCACCTCAACAAGGCCGACGCCACCTTCCCGTTCGTGCTCGCCACCCCGGCCATGTCGATCGTCGACCCCGACGACTACCCCGCCCACTCGCTGCGCAAGGACGACTCCGTGCACGGCTCCGGGCCGTACACCCTGAAGTCCTACGACGAGGGCAACCAGGCCGAGCTGGTCCGCAACGAGACCTACCACGGCTTCGCCGACCGGCAGAACGACGCGGTGACCATCCGCTACTTCCAGGACTCGGCCACCATGGTCAAGGCCCTCAGGTCCGGGGACATCGACGTCACCTACCGCGGTCTTGCCGCCTCGGACATCGTGGCCCTGGAGGCGCACGGCAGCACCGACCTGCAGCTGATCGACGGCGCCGGCATGGACATCAGCTACCTGGTGTTCAACCCCGCGGATCCCTGGGCCAGGATCCCCGCCGTGCGCAAGGCCGTCGCCCAGATCGTCGACCGCTCCGCGATCGCCCACACGGTCTACAAGGACACCGTCGACCCGCTGTACTCCATGGTCCCGGCGGGCCTGACCGGCCACACCACAGGCTTCTTCGACGACTACGGCGACCCCAGCACCTCCAAGGCCCGCAAGATCCTCGCCGACGCCGGCATCACCCGGCGCGTCCCGCTCACCTTCTGGTACACCACCGACCGCTACGGCTCCGAGACCGCCCAGATGTTCCAGCAGCTCAAACAGCAGTTGGACGACTCCGGGCTGTTCACCATCACGCTGCGGAGCCGCCCCTGGAAGGCCTACGTCGTCGGCTACGAGAAGGGCGAGTACCCGGTCTTCGGGCGCGGCTGGTTCCCGGACTTCCCCGACCCCGACAACTTCATCGCCCCCTTCGTCGGCGAGCGCAACGCCCTCGGCACTCCCTACCCGTCCCCCGTGATCACCGGCAGGCTGCTGCCCGAGTCGCGCGGCGAGAGCGACCGCGGCGAGGTCGTCAAGGAGTTCCAGGAAGCCCAGCAGATCCTCGTCAACGACGCCCGGCTGATCCCGCTCTGGCAGGGGCGGCAGTACGTCGCGGCCAGTGACGACATCTCCGGCGGCGAGAACGCGCTCGACCCGTCCACGATCATGATGATGTGGGAGCTGCACCGCAAGACCAGCTGGTGAAACGCCCGTCCGGCACCGGTTGTCAGTGGTCGCCTGTAGGTTTTCCGATATCAGCAGGATCCGCAAGTGACCGCAATTCGTGAGGACGTTGACGTGACCGACATCGCCATGCTGCCCGAGTCCTGGCGCGGGGTTCTGGGTGACGAGCTGCAGCAGCCCTACTTCAAGGAGCTGACCGAGTTCGTCGAGGAGGAGCGGGCGAAGGGCCCCGTCTACCCGCCGCGCGAGCAGGTCTTCGCCGCGCTGGAGGCGACGCCGTACGACCAGGTCAAGGTGTTCATCCTCGGTCAGGACCCCTACCACGGCCAGGGCCAGGGCCACGGCCTGTGCTTCTCCGTCCGCCCCGGGGTGCGGATCCCGCCGTCCTTGCGGAACATCTACAAGGAGATGCGCGAGGAGCTGGGCTGGGAGTCCATGCCGAACAACGGCTACCTGATGCCGTGGGCCCAGCAGGGCGTACTGCTGCTCAACGCGGTCCTCACGGTCCGCGCCGGCGAGGCCAACTCGCACAAGAACAAGGGCTGGGAGAAGTTCACGGACGCGGTGATCCGGGCCGTCGCCGAGAGGCCCGACCCGGCGGTGTTCGTCCTCTGGGGCGGTTACGCGCAGAAGAAGCTCCGGCTGATCGACGAGAGCCGGCACGTGGTGATCCAGAGCGCCCACCCGTCCCCGCTCTCCGCCGCGAAGTTCTTCGGCACCCGCCCCTTCACCAAGATCAACGAGGCGGTGGCGGCCCAGGGCCACGAGCCCATCGACTGGCGGATCCCGAACCTGGGCTGAGCGAGGACAGGGGCGCCTCAAACCGACCTGGGGGCACGCGCCCCTCAGGAGCGCGGAAAACCGCGCGACAAGCCCTTACCGGCCCGCACCTGGTCACCGGCCCGCGGTCCGACGGCGCCGCCTGCCGATCAATCCCGGCGGCGCCGTCTACCGTCAGCAGCACACAACGGCTTACCAGCGCGGAGGGCCTGGTGGTGGAGCGACAGGAGCGTACGGCACCCGACGCCGTGCTCACGCGGATCGGGCAGGTCGTGATGCTGCACCATGCCGGCGACCGTGAGGAGGCCCGCCGGCGCCTGCTCGACCTGTGGGCGGAGATCGGCGAGCACGGCGCCCCGCTGCACCGCTGCACCCTGGCCCACTACCTGGCCGACACCCAGGACGACCCCTCCGACGAACTGGCCTGGGACCTGCGGGCACTGTCGGCGGCGGAGGGAGCGGCGGGGCTGCGCGGCTTCTATCCCTCCCTGCACCTGAACCTCGCCGCCGACTACGTCAAGCTCGGCCGCACCGAGGCCGCCCGCAGCCACCTGCGCCGGGCCCGCGGCGCGGCCACCGCACTCGGCGACGACGGGTACGGCGACGGGGTCCGGGCCGCGATCAGCCGCCTGGAACTCCGGCTGGGGGACGACGGCGACCCGGGCACCGACTCCTGGAGCCCACCGCGCCAGCGACCGCACTAGGGCCTGTCTGACAATTCCCGTCGTCGCCCGGAGGGCGGCCTCGCGGCGTCAGGTGCGTGCTCTCGGCGTGCCGGGCCCTGGCCCACGTACTGGACGTACTTGGGTCAGGGCCCGGTGCGGTGAGAGTGCGTGCATGGCGTCGCGAGGCAGGCGGGAATTGTCAGACAGGCCCTAGTGCCCCGAGGCGTCAACGCCCGTACGTCTGCTCGCAGATCCGCGCCTGGGGGCTGCCTGCCTCCCAGCCGCCGTACTGCTTGCCGAGGGCGCACACGTCCGGGGTCCTCGGGACGGAGCGGGGCAGGCCGGGCAGACCGGCCTGCGGGCGGTGCGACCGGTGCGCCGGGTGGGGGTGCTGGGTGGTGGCCCGCGGGGTCGCCGGGTGGCGGTGGGGGGCCGGGGGAGCGGGCAGGACGGCGTGCGGGGCGGCCGGTGCGGCCCGGTGGCTCGGCCGGGACGGGCCGCCGACCATCTCCAGGGCCTCCTTGGCCGGCGCCTGCACCACCCTCGGCTCGGTGCTGCCGTCCGGGCGGGGCACCGACGGCAGCGAGCGTGCCGTACCCGGAGGCGGTCCGGGCGTGGCCGGGCGCTGGACCGTCACACAGCCGGAGAGGGCCGAGACGGTCACGGTGACCAAGAGCGCTGCGACGGTCGTCGTTCGATGCACCCGCGCAACTCTGCTGGTTCCGCGCGGGCGTTGACACCGGCGACAGGACTTTCGTGCCCCGCACGGGTGATCTCCTGCCCCGTACGGGGGACGGATGGGTGCGAGGCTGACGTCAGAAGCCGGTCGCGCCGTCGATCCGCTCCCGGATCAGGTCGGCGTGGCCGTTGTGCCGGGCGTACTCCTCGATCATGTGGGTGTGGATCCAGCGCAGGCTGATCAGCTTTCCGGTGCGGCGGTGGCGGCCCTTGGAGAGGTCGTCCAGGCCGAAGCCGGCCGCGGCCTGCCGGGCGGCCTCGATCTCGGCCTGCCAGGCGGTGTACGCCTCCTGCCAGGTGTCCGCCTCGGTGACGTGGAAGTCGCCGTCCGGGTCCTCGTCGCTGAAGTACAGCGGCGGAGCCTCCTCGCCGAGGAGGACCCTGCGGTACCAGGACCGCTCCACGTCGGCCATGTGCCGCACCAGTCCCGTCAGCGACAGCGGGGACGGCTCCACGGAGGCGGTCCTGAGCTGGGCTTCGGTCAGGCCCTCGCACTTCGCGGCGAGGGTCTGCCGGTGGAACTCCAGCCAGCCCTCCAGCATGGCGCGTTCCCCGGCGTCGACGGCGGGCGTACTGCGTTCGGTCGTCATGCCCGGCATCCTTGCCCACCCCGGCCGATCCCACCACGGAATATCGGCCCGTATGCTTCCGCTCAGGCAGGCGTGGGCAACCGTCGCGGACAACGGCCAGGGGAGTGCCAGTGAAGGTCGGCTGCATCGGACTCGGCGACATCGCGCAGAAGGCGTACCTGCCGGTGCTGGCCGTGCAGCCGGGGCTCGAACTCCACCTCCAGACCCGCACCCCTGCCACCCTCGACCGGATCGCCGACAGCCTCCACCTGCCCGCCGGCCGCCGGCACGCGACCCTGGACGACCTCCTCGCCCAGGACCTCGACGCCGCCTTCGTGCACGCGGCCACCGTCGCCCACCCCGAGATCGTCGGCCGGCTACTGGAGGCGGGCGTACCGACGTATGTCGACAAGCCCCTCGCCTACCGGTTCGCCGACTCCGAGCGGCTCGTGTCGCTCGCCGAGGCGCGGGACGTGTCGCTGTTCGTCGGCTTCAACCGCCGTCACGCGCCCGGCTACGTGCAGTGCGCCGACCACCCCCGCGAGCTGATCCTGATGCAGAAGAACCGCATCGGGCTGCCCGAGGAACCCCGCACCATGATTCTCGACGACTTCATCCACGTCGTCGACACCCTGCGCTTCCTCGCGCCCGGCCCGGTCCAGGACGTGACCGTCCGCGCCCGGACCGCCGACGGCCTGCTGCACCACGTCGTCCTTCAGCTCGCCGGCGACGGCTTCACGGCGCTCGGCGTGATGAACAGGCTCAGCGGCTCGGCGGAGGAGATCCTGGAGGTCTCCGGGCAGGACACCAAGCGTCAGGTCCTCAACCTCGCCGAGGTGATCGACCACAAGGGGCAGCCGACGGTGCGGCGGCGCGGCGACTGGGTGCCGGTGGCGCGGCAGCGCGGCATCGAGCAGGCGGTGCTCGCCTTCCTCGACGCCGTCCGCGCCGGGAAGGTGCTCAGCGCCCGGGACGCACTGGCGACTCACGAACTGTGCGAGCAGGTGGTACGAGAGGTTCGGCGGCACCCCGGCGCAGCCTGACCGTCCGCGCTCCCTCGGCCAGGCACCAGGCCGCCAGCACCAGCAGCGCGCCGCCCACCGGCCAGTCGCCGTACCGCACGAACGGGGTGACACCGCGGGCGAGCGGCACCTCGTAGACCCGCGCGGTGCTCGCGTCGGTGCCGAGCCAGGGGCCGAGGCGCTCGCCGGCCGGGCCGTAGACGGCGGAGACCCCGGTCAGCGTGGCGTGCACCATCGTCCGGCCGGTCTCGGCGGCCCGCAGGGCGGCCAGCGAGGCGTGCTGCTCGGGCGCCCAGCTGTCCTGGAACGACGAGGTCGACGACTGGCCGATCAGGACCTCCGCGCCGTCCTGCACGAGGTGCCGGCTCATGTCGGGGAACGCCGTCTCGAAGCAGATCATCGGACCGACCCGCAGGCCGTGGCCGACGTCCATCACCACCTGCTCGGTGCCGCGCCGCCGGTCCTCGCCGGCCGCCTTGCCGACCGAGGTGGCCCAGCCGAGCAGCGACCGGGCGGGTATGTACTCGCCGAACGGAACCAGCCGCATCTTGTCGTACCGGTCCCCGGTCGGGCCGTCGGCGCCGACCAGGAGGGAACTCTTGTAGATGCCGGGCCGGTCGGAGCGCCGGGCATCCACGTTGACCAGGATGTCCGCGCCGGTCTCCCGGGAGAGGGCGGCGATCCGCCGCGCCAGGTCGGGCCGGTCCCCGAGGTCGTACCCCACACTGCTCTCGCCCCAGACGATCAGGTCGGGATGCTGCCCGACCAGCTGCCGGGTCAGCTGCTCCTCCCGGTCGAACCGCCGGACGCCGCTGTCGGTGCCGTCGACGACGCCGGGCTGCACGACGGCGACCCGGACGTGCCCGTCGACGTCCGGGCGGGGCGACCACGCCCAGGCGGCCGAGGTCGCGGCGGCCGTGGCCACCAGCGAGGCCACCGCCGGCACGCGGGCCTCCCGCACGGACATCAGCACGGCGACCGCGACGTTGACGGCCACCACCAGGAAGCTCAGCAGCCACACCCCGCCCACCGAGGCCAGCCGCAGCGCCGGCGTCACCTGCCACTGGGTCGCACCGAGCATGCCCCACGGCCCGCCGAGCCCCTGCCAGGACCGCACCAGCTCCACCATCAGCCAGCCCGACGGCAGCACCAGCACCGCCACCGCGGCCCGCCCCGGCGACGGCACCCCGCCCAGCAGCCGGCGTGTCACCCAGCCCCAGGGCGCCCAGAGCACGCTCAGCAGGCCGGCGATCAGGAAGATGAAGACGTGCAGGCTCGGCAGCAGCCAGTGGTGCACGGCGACCATGAACCCGAACCCGCCGCACCAGCCGTCGTACGCCGCCCGCCGACCGGTCGGCGCGGAGCGCGCCAGCAACAGCCACGGGACCAGCGCGACATAGGCGAACCACCACAGCGACGGCGCCGGAAAGGCCAGCACCGGCAGCGCGCCCGCCAGCGCCCCGGCGCAGGAACGCCGCCACGGGGAAGTGAGCCAGCGCTCGACGGTTCTCATCCATCGCCTCCTGCCCGCGGGTCCTTCCAGTGTGCGGGACCGGGCGGGATCTCCGACAGGGGGCACGGGAACGGGTCAGTCGGACACGGCCGCCGCACGCGGTTCGGGCAGCCTGCGCCACTTCTCCTCCACGACCACCTGGCGCAGCCGCCAGCCGTCCCGGGTGCGCAGGAACGCGAAGGAGTAGCGGCCGCCGCACACGAAGTCCGGGGCGCTCACGGTGCCGTCGCCGCCGGCGAAGCGCATGGGGTTGACGTAGTCGGCCCACAACTGGGCGGTGTCACCGGTGTCCTGGTCCAGGATCCCGAACCGCACCCGGCGGTTGACGATCAGATGCTGCCGCATCGAGAAGAGGGTCAGATTCTCCGCGAGCCACCCGGCCACCTGCCCCGCATCGCCCTCGATGCCACCGGCGGAACGGTAGTCGGCCCGCCCGTCCGCCGTGAACAGCCTTCGGTACGCCGTCCAGTCACCGTCGTCGACGGCCGCCGCGTACGCGGAGACCATCTCGTCCACGGCCAGCCGGTCCATCACGGTCGCGAGCTCCACGCGCTGCGTCATCGGCTCAGTGTTGGGCACCGGACCGACGCAGCCAAGGGGCACGCGCCATATTCGAGAGCGTTCGAGGTGCTACGAGTCGGGACCTGGGTTCGCGGCAGTCCACACCGGTGGCCCGCTCTGCGCCGCCGGCCGTCACCGCACGCCTCGGCAGTCCGGGCGAATAGTTCCACTACGCGGCGACCAAGGCGGCCGTCGACGCCCTCACCGTGGGCCTCGCCAAGGAACTCGGCCCGGACGGCGTGCGGGTCAACGCGGTGGCGGCCGGGGTGATCGAGATGGAGATCCACGGGGCGATGGGCGACCCGGACCGGGCCGAACGGGTGGGAGCCACCACGCCGCTGGGCCGCGCCGGCCGGCCCGAGGAGATCGCCGCCGCCATCACCTGGCTGTTGTCGCCCGAGGCCGCCTACACGACCGGCACGGTGCTGCGGGTCTCCGGCGGCCGCTGAATCCGCGGCCGGTCAGGCCGCCTCGATGATCTGCTCGCGGATCGCCTCGGCCCACTCGACCACCAGCAGTTCGTACTCCGCCCGGTCCTGGGCCGACAGCGTTCCGCCCGCACGCAGCCACAGCGCCCGGATGCGCTCGTTGACCTCGGCAGCGGACCGCACGGAACCAGGGGTACGGGAATCGGGGGACATGCGCAACAGCCTAGGGGCAAGGGCTGACGGTGCGCTACCGGGCCACTACACAGACCGTATGGGGTTGGTCACGGGCGACACGGCGGTCGGGCGGCCATGCCCTGGCATGTGCCAGGTCGACGTGCCCGGCGCCGGCCGGGCCGTGCGGACCGGTGCCGGCCTTCGCCCTGGCCGGAGCCGGTGCGGCGCTCCCCGACGCCGGGAAGGCGATGGGGGCCGAGGGTTGGCCGAGACAATGCGCCCGGTCGTCCTCACGCCGTCGGCAGCGTCGCGGCGAGCAGTGCCAGCTTCTCGGCGCTGTCGCTGCCCGGATCCGGGTGGTAGACGACGAGCGTCTGCCCTGCCGTGCCGCTGACGGCCAGCCGCTCCCGGTTCAGCCGCAGGCGGCCGAGCCGGGGGTGGTCGATGACCTTGGCCGCGCCGTCGCAGGACGCCACGTCGTGGCGGGCCCACAGGCGGCTGAAGTGCGGGCTGGCCAGGGAGAGTTCGCCGACGAGGTCGATGACGCGGGGGTCGTCCGTGTCGGTCCCCACGGAGCCGCGGAAGCCGGCCACCATGCCGGCGCCGGCCTCCTCCCAGCCGGGGTGGAGGGCCTGTTCGGCGGGGTCGAGGAAGATGTCCCGCAGCCGGTTGGCGCCGACCGAGAAGCGCGGTGACAGCGCGGTCGCCAGGGCGTTGACGGCGAGGATGTCGAAGTAGCGGCCCTCCACCAGCGCGGGCAGCGCGAGGGCGGCGACCAGCTGGGCCGTCCCTGGCGGGACGGTCTCCCGCCGGGCGCGCCGCCTGCGTTGCCGGGGCCGGGCGGCGCCGAGGCGCAGCAGGTACGCCGTCGCGTCCTCGTCGAGCCGCAGCACGCGGGCGAGGGACTCCAGGACCTGCACGGAGGGGTTGCGGTCGCGGCCCTGTTCCAGGCGCAGGTAGTAGTCGGCGCTGATGCCGGCCAGCATCGCGACCTCCTCCCGGCGCAGTCCCGGCACCCGCCGCACGCCCACCGCGGGAATGCCGGCCTGCTCCGGCGTGACCAGCTCGCGGCGGGCGCGCACGTACGCGCCCAGCGGGTTCGGTTCGTCGGTCATCCCGCCACCGTAGTGCGGTCGCCGCGCCGCTGCCTGGTCCTGTCACCCCCAGGATCACCGGGGCACTGTCCCGGCCGGCGCCGGACCGCGAGCGTGGTCGCCGACGGTGACGAGCAACCGAGGAGCACGATCATGTCGACGTATCTGCTGGTACACGGTGCCTGGCACAGCGGGCGGTGCTGGGAGCGGGTGGTCCCCCTGCTGGCGGCGGCCGGTCACCGGGTGTACGCGCCCGACCTGACCGGTCACGGCGACAAGGCCGCACTGCTCGGCCCGGACGTCGGCCTCGACACCCATGTGGCCGACGTCGTCGGGCTGATCAGGGACGAGGACCTCACCGACGTCGTGCTCGTCGGGCACAGCTACGCGGGGCTGGTCGTCTCGTCCGCGGCCAACGAGGTGCCGGACCGCGTCGGGCACCTGGTCTTCCTCGACGCGATGGTTCCGGAGCACGGCGAGACCGCGGCGGACCTCCAGCCCCTGACCCGGGTCCTGATCGAGCGGGCTCTCGCCTCCGACAGCGGCTGGCGGGTTCCGCCGATGCCCGAACTGCCGCCGCCGTACGGGCTGTTCGGGGTGACCGACGCGGCGGACGCGGCGTGGCTGCGCACCCTGCTGTCCGACCAGGCGGTGCGCACCTTCCAGCAGCCGGTGCGCCTGGACGATCCGGCCGCCCGCGCGATCCCGCGGACCCACATCCACTGCGTGGCCAACGTCCCGGAAGGCATCGCCCGCCGTGCGGTCCCCGCGAACCAGCCGGTGTGGGAACTCCCCACCGGCCACGACTGCATGATCACCGCACCGACCGAACTCGCCGAACTCCTAATGAAGCTGAGCTGACCCCAACCGCCGTCCAAGGCGCATGCCCCGCGTCCGGCAACGCCCCCGAAGGGGCGCTGGGGGTGCCCCCGGCCGAAGGCTGGGGGAGGAACTGCGCGAACGGCCACGACGAGGCCGTGAGCCGACCGACGGCCTCGCGCCGACCGAACTGGCCGGACTGCTGCTGAAGTTGGGCCGATCCCGAGCGGCGCGTCCACGCAGCCTCGCGTCCGGCGGCGCCCGATAGTAGCGCTGGGGGTACCCCCGGCCGAAGGCTGGCGGAGGAACTGCGCGACGAGCCACGACGATGCCGCAGCAGCCCGACGACCGCGTCCCCAACCTCACGGGTCAGTACAGTTCCTGGCGCCCACGTACACGGTGTGGCCTGCTTCGACGAGCCGGCGGGCGGTCTCGAAGCCGATGCCCTTGTTGGCTCCGGTGATCAGTGTTGTCGTCATGCGTCCAGCCTGCGCCGCGGTCGCACGGCAGCCAGCACACCCTTCTTCCTGGGACTGCCGGTACCACCGTGAGCCGCGGGTGACGGGAAACGCGATGGAAGGAGGGTTCGCGGAAGTGGCCCGCACGGCTGGGAGCCCCTTCCGCGACCGCGGCCGTTACGTCTGGGAGGTGACCGCCGGGAGGGCCGGTGCGGTGGGGTGGGGCCAGGCCTCGGCGGTCAGGCGCAGGGTGCGGGCGCGGCCCTCGGCCGTGATGTCGTAGGGGACCAGCATGATCTCGTCGGCGCCCAGGGCAGTGGCGAGCCGCCGCAGGCCGGCCGCGACGGTGGCCGGGGCGCCGCGGACGAGCTGCATCTCGTCCAGCATCCTGCCGACCAGATAGCGCTCGCGTGCCTCCGGCAGGACGACGCCCGGCGACGTCGCGGTGTGCTTCTGGCGGAACCGGGCGGTGGTCGTGTCGTGTGCGAGGCGTTCCGCCTCCTCGTCGGTCTCGGCGCACTGCACGTTGACCGACGCGACGACGTAGGGGCTGGTCCCGAGCGGGCCGGGGGTGAAGGCCGACCGGTAGCGGTCCAGGGCCGCCGGGCGGGACTTGGGCCCGAGGTGGGCGCCGTAGGCGAACGCCAGCCCGCGCGCGGCGGCGACCCGGGCCCCGTTCTCCGAGGTGCCGAGCACGAACATGTCCGGCGGCACCGGCAGCGCCGGGGAGAGCTCCAGCTCCTGGAAGTCGTGCCCGCCCGGCCACCGGCTGTGGAGGAAGCCCACCAGTTCGTCGAGGAGTTGGGGGAACTCCGCCCGTGCCTGCGGCGGCCGGCGCAGGGCGCGGTCGAGCAGGGTGCTGCTGTCCGTGCCGCCGGTCGCGCGGCCGACGCCCAGGTCGATCCGGTCGTCGTGCAGCGACTGGAGTACAGCGAACTGCTCGGCGACGGTCAGCGGCGCGTGGTTGGTCAGCATGACCCCGCCGGAGCCGACCCGGATGCGGCGGGTCACCGCCGCGATGTGCGAGATCAGTATGGCCGGTGAACTGCCCGCGCAGCGTGGTGAGTTGTGGTGCTCGGCGACCCAGAAGCGATGGTAGCCGTACGTGTCGGCGGCCACCGCCGTGGCGACGACGTCGTGGAGTGCCTGCCGGGCGGTGCCGCCGGGCGCGACCAGCGCCACGTCCAGCACGGACAGCGAAACCATGAAACCTCCCTGGAGTGGGCGGGGGCGTGCGGCACGCGGTGGGTGTCAGGCCGCGGCCGTCTTCGCGTCCGCCGTGACCGGCGGTGACGGCATCAGCAGGGCGAGGGCCGCGAGCAGGGCGAACGCCAGGGCGAACAGCGCGGCGGTGCCCGACAGCGAGAAGTACGCGAGCAGCAGGCCCGCAGCCAGCGGACCGAGCGGCTGGAGGATCTCCGCGGTGAACCCGAGGGCCGTCGTGGTGCGGCCGTAGATGTTCTCCGGGACCGTGGTCGCCAGGATGGTCCCGAACACCGCGCCGTTGACGGGAGTCAGCAGGCACAGGGCGGAGTACCCGGCGGCGAAGGCGATGCCGCTGTCCGTGTACCAGGCGACGGCGAGCATGGCGGCGGCCAGCGCCGGTCCGGACGCCATCACCGTCTGCATCCGCAGTCTGCGTTGCAGGAACGGCGCGATCAACGAGCCGGTCAGGCCGGTGACCGCCGCCGCGCTCATCGCGAGGCCGACGGCCGCGGCCCCGTCGTGCTCGCGGCCGATGCCCAGCAACAGGGCGTAGGCGAGGGCCTGGAAGGCGAAGTTCTCGCCTGCGGCCAGCCCGGCGATCGTACGGAGGAAGGGGTTGCGGACCACGTACCGCAGGCCCGCCGTCAGACGGGGCAGGAAGCGCTCGCGCGGCGGGGCCTTCGCTCCGGTACCGCTCATGTGGGCCAGCACCGCCTCCTCGGAATCCTCCGCCTCCCGCGCCGAGTCGGCCCCGCCCGGAGCCCTCTCGCCGGTGCCTTCCGCTCTCTCCTCGGCCCCTGCCCCGGTGTCCGTCCTCGCGTCCCCGTCCGCCCGGCGCGCCGCCTCGGCGCGGCGCAGGGGGTGGTACAGGGCCAGCACGCACAGCGCGGACACCGCGTACGTCGCCGCGTCGATCGCGAACGGCAACCAGAGCGACGCCGCGATGAGGAGACCGGCGACGGCCGGGGCGACGATCCCGGCGGCGTAGGCCCGCGCCTGGTTCAGCGAGATGGCCGTGCCCAGTTGGACGGCGGGGACGACCTTGCGGACGGTGGCGTTCTGGCTAGGCCGGAACAGCTCCACGCCCACCTGCGCCACGACGACCGTGATCACGGCCATGGCGATCGGCAGCCGGTCCAGATACGTCCAGACGGCGACCGCGCCGACCGTGACCAGACGGGCCAGGTCGGCGACGAGCATCAGGCGCCGGTGGCTGTAGTGGTCGGTCAGGTACCCGGCCGGCATCCGCAGCACCATCGCCGTCACCAGCACGGCCGTGCCGATGGTGCTGGTCGCCGACGTCGAGTACCCGCTGCGCAGCAGCACCAGCGGCAGCACCAGCGAGGTCATGGCCGTGCCGAAGTCGGAGAGGGCCTGGCCCACCCACAGCAGCCGGAACTCGCGGTTGGCCCTGAGCGGTACGACGGCGGGGGCCGCCCCCGAGACGGCCGGTGTCCCGTCCATCACGCACCCGTCCGGCCGGCCGCGGGCAGCAGGTCGTCCAGGACGAAGTTGCCGTTGGTGCGCCCGCCGGGGCGGGCCGTGCGCAGCCGGTCCAGGAACAGCGCCACGCCCGCCGACCCGCTCGCGAGGTCGCAGCTCTCCCGCACGGTCTGCTCGCCGGGGAAGACGATCCCCTCGGGACGCTCGATCGCCATGCACAGCACGGTCTCGGCGACCCGCTCCGCCTCCGCCAGCAACTCGGCTTCGCCCAGGAACTCGTAGGCGTCGAGCAGGACGTTGCCGAGTCCGCTCGTGCCGTGGAACAGCTGGGGGAAGACGGTGTACTTGCGGCGGACGTCGGGCACCAGTTCGTCGATGCGTGCCCGCAGGGCGGGATCGCCGGTGACATGGTGGTAGCGCAGCAGGGTGGTGAGGACGCCCGCGGTGCCGTGGTCCCAGTAGTGCCGCACGACCATGGTCGGCTTGTCGTCCGTCGCCACCGTCGCGGGGAAGGACAGCCGCCCGCCGGCCCCCGCGACCATCTGCGACAGGTCGAAGTCCAGTGCGGCACGGCCGAGTTCGAGCACCGCCGGATCGCCGGTCGCGCCGTGCAGGCCGAGCAGGAACAGGGCGATGCCGGACGCGCCGTCCGCGTAGCCGATCGGGGTCGGGCGGCTCGCGTCGGGCCACGAGGCCAGACCGTTCTCGCGCCGCGCGGTGCGGGCAAGATGGGCGCCGACGGCGACGGCGCGGTCGAGGAATTCCGCCACCCCCGAGTCCCGCCACAGGCGCAGGCACGCCATGCCGTAACCGGCCGCCCCGGTCAGCACGCCGGGCTCGGCCAGCAACTGCGGGTGGTCATGGGCCCCTTGGAGCGTCCGTACGGCGATGTCGACATGGCCGATGGCCGACTGGGCCCAGGCCACGCCCGCCGTGCCGAGATATAGGCCGGCCGGCATCGCGTCGTGGGCGGTGGACTGCCGCAGCGCCCAGGCGTGCAGTTCGTCCGGTATCGAGCCGCGCAGCCGGTGCAACGCGTACAGCGGGCCGTACGCGCCGTGGGCGAGCGAGAGCGGGTTCGTCCGGAACACCGCCACGTCGGCGGGGAACAGGCGGTCCTGCCGGTCCAGGTCCGCGGTCCCGGTCCAGAACTCGGCGACACCCTGGAGGGTCGCCTCGACGCGCTTGTGCAGCTCGACGCGCGCCGCCGCGTCCGTCACCGGCGGCAGCCCCAGCGGTGGCGGCTGCCGCCAGGCGTCCCCGAAGGGCAGGGCCTCGATGCGTCCGCGCAGGGCGTCCGGGTCCGGCAGGTCGGCGTCCTCGTCGTACAGATCGGTGATCAACCGCACCAGTTCGGAGGGGAGTTCGAGGTCGGCCGCGACCTCGGCCAGCAGCCTGCGCGGCATCGTACGGTCGATGAAGTCGGTCTGGTGGCAGAGCATGACGCAGCCCAGGATCAGCCCGCCGAAGGCGTAGTAGTCCGTGCGCCGGTCGCCCTGCCCGGCCAGCCTCGCGCGGCGGGTCACCATGCCGGGCGTGTACAGCCGCGCCCCACGCCCCGGACCCGCCGGGGCGTCCTCGTGGAAGGCCGACTCCATGTCGATCAGCAGGACCCGGTCGTCGCCGGTGACCATGATGTTCGTCAGGGAAAGGTCGCCCAGCACGATGCCGCGCTCGTGGCAGACCGCGATCGCGTCGGCGACCCGCAGCCACAGCGCGCGGAACCGCTCGTAGTAGTCGGTGAGGCGTTCGGCGCTCAGATCGAGGTTGTACACGGGGTTCTCGACGATGCCGAGGTGTCCCAGATGGGTGCCCTCGATGAACTCCTCGACGAGGAAGGAGTGCTCCCACTCGGTGAAGAAGGCGACCGGGCGGACGAACAGGCCCGTGTCGGCGAGTTCGGTGAGGATGTCGTACTCGTGGCGCAGCAGCAGGACGGCGTCCGTCCCGTCCGGTCCGATCTGCACGCCCGGCCGTGCCTCGCGGATCAGCACGTCCGCGCCCGTCTCGTTGTCGATGCCGTGATAGATCCCGCCGCGGTTGCTGAACTTCATCGCGCTGACGACGGTGAAGCGGCCGTCCGCCAGCGTGACGCCGGTGTCCGCGGGGGCGTCGGCGCCGCTCTCCGCGGGCTCGGCCGGTGCCGCGGGCCGCTCCGGTGCCGACTCCCCGGTGAACGGGTCCCTGACCCAGGCCGGGAGGTGGAAGTACGGGTGGCGGATGTCCACGACCGGCTCCCCGTCCGGGGTGCGGATCAGCAGCTCCTTCATCCCGGAGGGCCGCATTCGGGAGATCGACACGAAGCCGCCGTAGCGGTAGTGGACCACCCGTGACCCCGGATAGCGCCGGTCGGAGAGGATGTGCGGGCCGTCGAAGCCCGCCAGGGCCGCGGTCAGCGCGTCGCCCACCGCCCGGAACTCTTGCTCGTCCTGCGGGTACACCGTGATGAACTTGCCGCTCGAACCTCTCGGGAAGGACTTGCCGTTGGACTCCAGCATGGCCGCGGGATCCATCAGGAACTTGAAGTGCACGGCGGCGTCGCGCAGCAGGGGCAGCGCGGCACGCAGCACTTCGGCGCTGTTCTCGGAGGTCGCGGAGACGTGCAGCTTCCAGCCCTGGGCGACGGCCGGCACCTGCGGCGGCGCGGTCAGCAGCCAGTAGCCCCGCCGCCACAGCCGCCACGACGGCGGCATCATCGCGCGGTACTCGCGCAGATGTTCCCCGCTGGGCGCGCGGCGCTCGAAGTCCTCGAACCAGCGTGGGTGGTGCGTCATGTACGTCTGGATGATCTCCCACTCGAGCTGCATTCCGCCCGTCCCCTCTGCCGAGAACCCAAGTTGATGACGCGAGCGCCGCACCGCCGGCCCGGGGACACCCGGCCCCGGTCCGGCGGAACGGCGTGACGCGCGAACGCCGGCTGTCAGAAGCAGCTGATGTTGTGGCAGGAGCCACCGCTGCCCGCGGGGTCGCTGATCATGGAGGCTTCCTTCTCGGGGTTGAGCTTCTGAAGGCCCAGGACCGCGTCCTGGCCGGCCGCGAGGTGCGCCTCCACGGCGTCGTCGGCCTCGGTGGGCTCGGTGGGCTCGGCGTCGGGACGGATCTCCTCGGACATGGCGTCACTCCTCACATCGACGGGTTCGGTGCGTGCGGTGGTGCCGTGGTGCTGCGACTACCGGACGGCGTTGACGGCCGGCGCCGGTCGTCCGGCTGCTAGAAGCAGCTCATGTTGTGGCAGGAGCCACCGCTGTCGGCCGGCGGCACGTTGCCGCCCGCCGCCTCCTTCTCCGGGTCGAGCCGCTGAAGCTGGAGGACGGCGTCGGCGAGCGAGTGGGCGGCCACTTCGGCCGCACGGGCCACCTCGGCGGCCTTCTCGACCTTGGTGGAGTCGTCCTCACCCTGCTCGGGTACCTGGTCCGTATCCGCCATGGGATCTCCCTCCCTCATGGACCACAGCCGGCCCCTTCCGCTCCGGTTCCGGCTGGACCCAGACGGTAGGAAGGACCGCCACAAGAGCAGTTGGCGGACGGTGAAAACGCAGCTCCGGACCGGTGCGGAGCACCCACCGGCGCCCCACCCGGACCCGTCCGGACCGGGACTCTCCCCCATCACGCGCCTGTGACCTGCGCATATACCGTTTGTGAACTGGCTCGCAGCCGGACGTTCGAGACTCGGGGCGGTGACGTACGACTCGTGCCGGACCACGGCCTGACCGAGAGGGGGCGGGCATGCGGCTGGCCGAGCTGATGTCCCTGCGCCAGACGATCGGGGCGGGTGTCCTGGTCACGCTCACCGACCGCTGCCCGCTGAGCTGCGCCCACTGCTCCACCGCAGCCACCCGCCGGGGCCGCGATCTCGACCGCGCCGCGCTGCTGCGGTTCCTCGGCACCTTCACGGTCCGGGACCGGCCCGACGTCCTCATGCTGACCGGCGGCGAGCCGCTGCTGCGCCCCGGACTGGTGGTCGAGGCAGCCGACACCGTACGCGCCCACGGCACCCGGACGGCGGTGCTCTCCGGGGCGTTCTTCGCCGACGGCGGCCCGCTCCCGTCGACCGTCCGCCGCGTCGCCCGCGCCGTCGACCACTTCTCGCTCAGCCTCGACGCGTTCCACGAACGGCAGGTCCCGCGCCCGCACGTGTTCGACGCGCTCGACGGACTGCTCGCCACCGGTGTGGCGGTGAGCCTGCATCTGCTCGCCGACGGCCCGGCGGACACCTACCCGGACGAGGTCTGCGCACAGGTCGAGCGCCGCTTCGGCACCGAAGTCCCCATGCTGGTCGGCCGGTTGAGCCCGATCGGGCGAGCGGCCGGCCTGCGGCCGCGGCACCGCCCGCAGACTGTCCCCGACCCGCGGGGCGCCGCCCCCTGCGACATGGCCGCCTGGCCCGTCGTCACCAGCGACGGTTCCGTCACCGCCTGCTGCAACCAGGACGTCGCCGACCGCCGGGTCCGCCCCGGCCACCTCGGTCTCGGCGACGTCCGCTCGACCAGCTGGCAGACCGTGCGCGAACGCGCGCACGGCGACCCGATGCTGCGCATGATCCGCACGGTGGGGCCGGTCCACATCGCCGGCCGCGCCGCGCTGTCCCTGGCGGACGGCTACTGCGGGACCTGCCACCGGCTCGACGGCTCCGACGCCGCCCGGGACTGGGCGGACCGCGCCGGCGCCGGCCCCGCGGGCGAACTGCTGCAAGCGGCCGCGGTGCGCAGGGGCGAGGCGGCGGGGCCGGCGGCACTCGTGGCCCGGCACGGCCCGGCCCGGCACGCCCATCTCGTCGACCCCGGCCGCGCCCCCGCCGTCCGGCCCCGGCAGGAGCACACGCCGTGACGGCGGCGCCCGGACCCGGCACCCCCGGAGTCCGGTCCGCGCAGGCCCCCCTCGGCGCCGAACTGCGCGCCGTCCTCGGCCTCGTGTCCCCCGTCCTGCACCGCAGCGCGGCCCGACTGTGGCAGCCGCGGGACCTCCGTGCGCGCTACCTGCGCTATCTCGTCACCATGCACACGGTCATCCGGGCCTCCGTACCCCTGATGGAACGAGCCCTCGCCCACTGTCGCGACGCACCCGGCCGCGACCCGGCCGAAGACCCCCTCCGCCGCTACCTCGCCGCGCACATCCCGCGCGAACGGCACCACGACACCTGGCTGCTGCGGGACATGGAGGCCGCCGGACTCCGTCCCGGACACGAACTCGCCTGGCCCCCCTCGCCCGAGGTCGCCCGCCTGGTGGGCGCTCAGTACTACTGGATCGACCACTTCCACCCGCTGTGCCTGCTCGGGTACGTGGCCGTGCTCGAACTCAACGCCCCCGCCGTGTCGTTGATCCCGCTGCTGGCCGACCGCACGGGGCTTCCCCCGGCCGCGTTCGACACCCTGCGGCTGCACGCCGAGATCGACGGCGGGCACAGCGCGGCGGCGCTGACCGCCCTCGACGAGAGCGCGGCGCCCCCGCACCTGCGGGCGGCGGTCAGGCTGAGCGCGCTCCACACCGTCCAGGCTCTCGCCGACGTACTGAACGCCCTGAGCGACGCGACGGACCGGACCGGCCGTCCTCCCGACCGAGAGGATCACTGACATGACGCCAGACACCGGTGCGGACGGATCCGTCGACGGCACGGAGCGGCACGGCACCGAGGCCGCGCTACGGGCCCTGGAGCAAGCGGGCTTCCCGGTGGGGGCGTTCACCGGCGAGCAGCGTGCCGTGTTCGCCGCACTCACCCCGCAGGAGCTCGAACTGATCCTCGCCCTCAAGGCCCGGCTCGACGCCGTGGAGCCGGAAGTGCAGGCACACACCGTCGTCGCGGGTGCGGCGCTGTTCTGAGACAGCGAGGGGACCGCTCATGCAGCAACGCAAGGTGATCACCGCACTCTTCTGCGATCTGGTCGGATCCACCGAACTGTCGGGAACGCTGGAGCCGGAGACACTGCGCTCCGTCATGCTGCGCTATTTCGAGGCGATGCAGAGCGGCATCGAGTCGCACGGCGGGACGGTGGAGAAGTTCATCGGCGACGCCGTGATGGCGGTGTTCGGCGTGCCCCATGTGCACGAGGACGACGCGCACCGGGCCGCCGCGGCGGCCCTGGACATGATCGCGGCCCTGGACGCGCTCAACGCCGAACTCGACCGGGACTTCGGCAGCACCCTCGCGGTCCGCATCGGCCTCAACAGCGGCGAGATCGTCACCTCCCCGGACCTCAAGGAGGGCACGGTCGTGTCCGGCGAGGTGGTCAACGTCGCCGCCCGGCTCGAACAGGCCGCGCGGCCGGGACAGATCCTCGTCGGACCCGCCACGCGCGTGCTGCTGGGCGCGGCGGCGGTCGTCGAGTCCGTGGGCCCACTGACCCTGAAGGGCAAGCGCGAGGCCGTCGAGGCGTTCCGGCTGCTCGGGCTGACCGCCGAGGGCGGACCGCCGGGAGTGTCGCGGCCCGGCGCGCCTTTCGTCGGACACACCCGGGAGTACGACCGGCTCGCGACGGCCTGGACGGAGATCGCACGGGACGGCACCGGGCGGCTGGTGCGGCTGACCGGCGACGCCGGCATCGGCAAGACGCGCCTGCTGAGGGAGTGGCTCGCGGCCAGGACCGCCGAGGGGGCCCTGGTCGGCACCGGCCGCTGCCGGTCGTACCGCGACGAGGGCAGCCTCGCGCCCCTCGCGGACGCCATCCGGGAGGTGCTGCGCATCGCGGACCCCGACGGGAGGGCGTCCTCCTCGGAGGGACCGGCCGAAAGGCCGCCGGAGGGCGAGGACACCGGCCACGGGGCGCAGGTCCCTGCCGACGCGGAGGCCGAGGACCGTGCTCGGTCGGATGCCGATGCCGAGGTACGGGCCCATCTCCGCGCCGGTCCCCTGCTCCGTCTGCCCGCCGGAGCCCGAAGCCGGCCGATGTCGGTGCCGGACGACGAGGCGGCCTACGAGGTGCTGCACGGCGGGCTGCTGGCCGACGGCACGCCCAGTCCGTCCGCCGAGACGACCTGGACCGCCGCCGCGGCGGTGCTGCGCGGCCTGGCCGCCGCCCGGCCGGTCGCCCTCGTGCTGGACGAACTCCAGTGGGCTCGCCCCCAACTCCTCGAAGGCGTGGCCAGGTTGACGGAGATGCTGGCGGGGTCGCCGGTCCTGCTGGTCTGCTCGCAGCGCACCGGCGAGGACGAGCCGCTCGTCACGGCCGACGAGATCCGGCTGGCCCCGCTGTCCCGGGCCGACTCCCTGCGCCTGGCGGCCGCCCTCACGACCGGACACCCGGACGACGACGCGCTGGAGGCGGTGGTGGAGCGCGCCGAGGGCAACCCGCTCCATCTGGAGCAGCTGCTGACCATGGTGGAGGACGGCGCCGACCCCGGCGAGCTGCCGGTGACCGTGACCGCCGTCCTCGCCGCGCGCATCGACGTGCTGCCCGGCCCGCAGCGGGCGATGCTGGACGCGGGCGCCGTGATCGGCCGCCGGTTCGGCGTCGCGGAGGTCCGCCTGCTCCTCGACGCACCCGCCGACGGTGCCGGCTACCCGCGCTGGGAGCAGGCCCCGCTGGAATCGGCGGTCCGCGAGCTCGTACGACGCGGACTCGTCGAACCGGCGCCCGGCGCCCCGGCGACCTACCAGTTCAGCTCCGGGCTGCTGCGCGACGTCACCTACCGGGCCCTGAGCAAGAGCCAACGAGCATCCTGGCACGAGCAGTTGGCCGCGAGGTCGGAGACCGGGCCGGCCCTGGCCGCGCACCACCTGGAGGCGGCCTACCTGCACCGCCGGGACCTCGGACTGCGGGGCGAGCGCGTCGAGACCCTGCGCGGCCGGGCCGCCGACGCGCTCAGCAGCGCCGGTCGGCACGCGCTCGCCCGCGCCGACCTGTCCTGGTCGGCGGAGCTGCACGCCCGCGCCCTCAGCCACTGCACCTCCGACGAGGCCAGGTGGCGGCATGCCGCGCAGGGCCTGGGAGAGACCTGGCTGGCGCTCGGCCGCAGCGACGAGGGCGGTGACCTGCTGCGGGAGGTGCGCGACGCGGCGTCCACGGCCGGCGACCGGCTCGCCCGCGCCCACGCCGGACTGCAACTGGCCTCCCTGGACCCCGACGCCTCTCCGGGCACGGCCGCCGACGCGGCCCGCTCCGGGCTCGCGGTGTTCACCGAGCACCAGGACCGGCTGGGACTCGCCCGTGCCCACGTGCGGCTCGCCCAGGAGCAGCAGTACGCCGGACGGCACCGCGCCGCCTGCGATCTGCTGGCCGTGGCGCTCCATCACGCGGTGGCCGCCGGAGCCGCCCCGGAACGGGCCATGGCGCTCGGCGCGCTCGGCATCTCCCTGTGGCACGGGCCCACCCCGGCCGGTGAGGCGATCGAGCGCTGCCGTGCCCTGCTCGCCGAGCACGGGCCCGGCAACCCCGTCGTGGTGGTCGCGCTGGACTTCCCGCTGGCCAACCTGCTCGCCCTGTCCGGCGCGATCGACGAGGCACGCGGGCGGCTCGCCGAGGCGGAGCGCTTCGCCGCCGGACTCGGCTATGCCGAAGTGGCCGCGTTCGGGCCGCTGTTCGCCGCCGGGGTGGAGGTCCTGGCGGGCTCGATGCAGGAGGCGGAGAGGCTGCTGCGGCGGGCCGAGGAGACCTTCCGTACGGTGGGCGGGCCGATCCTGCACGCAGCCGCCCGTCGCGACCTCGCACGGGTGCTGATCGCCCGGGGACTGCCGCCGGAGGCGGTGGGGGCGAGCGCCGGCGGTGCCACGGAGGGTCCCGGACCCACGCGCGCCGGGGGGCGGGGCCCGGACCCGCTCACTTCGGACCTGACGCTGTCGCCCGCCGACGCCGCCGACGACTTCGGAGTGCGCGCCCTTGCCGCGGCGGCGTCCGGGGACGGTGTGAACGCGCTGCGGCTGGCGCGCCGCGCGGTGGCGGTGGCGGACACCACCGACTCACCGGTCGGCCGCGCCACCGCCCGGCTCGACATGGCGCAGGTGCTGCGCGGGACGGGCCGGTCGGCCGCCGCCGGACGGCGCGCCGAACAGGCGGCCCGGCTGTTCCGGGCCAAGGGACACGCCGTGGGAGTGGCCGCCGCGGCACAAGTGATCGCGGGGACGGCCGAGACGGCCCGGGACGAGATGCGGGACGGCATCGCGACGAACGGAGGCGACCGGTGACGAGCGCGTTGAGCTGGGGCCTCGGGGACCGGCGGCCCGACGACATCCGGGTGGCCGCGGCCGCTCCGGGCGGCGCCGAGGTCACCCCGGCCTGGGCCTGGGGCGGCTCCACCGGCCGTGGCGTACGGGTGTGCGTCGTCGACAGCGGGGTGGAGCGCGACCACGTGATGATCGGGCGGGTGGCGTCGGCGCACAGGGTCGTCGAGGGCGGCGACGGCCGCCCGCGTGTCGTGGCCACCGACAGTGGCGACGCCTGCGGCCACGGCACCGCCTGCGCGGGAATCGTCCGCGAGGTCGCCCCCGACTGCGAGCTGCACAGCGTGCAGGTGATCGGGGAACGGTTCACGGGCACCGGGGACTTCCTGCTGGCCGGTCTGAGGTGGGCGGTGGAACAGGGCTTCGACGTCATCAACATGAGTCTGTCGACCACGCACGAACGATTCGTACGGGAGCTGCACGAGCTGGCCGACGAGGCGTACTTCCGCCGCTCCGTCATCGTCGCGTCGGCGCACAACAGCCCCGTGGTCAGCTTCCCCTGGCGGTTCAGCTCGGTCGTCTCGGTCGGCAGCCACCGGGAGGACGACACCGCGCTGCACCTGTACAACCCGAGTCCTCCCGTGGAGTTCTACGCCAAGGGCCAGGACGTCCGCGTCGCGTGGCTGGACAACTGCGTCACCCGGACGACGGGCAACAGCTTCGCCACCCCGCGCGTCGCGGGACTGTGCGCGCGGATCCTGGCCAAGCACCCGGAGCTGACCGTCTTCCAGCTCAAGACGGTGCTCTACCTGACGGCAGCCAACGTCAGGACGACCCCGGCCACGGACGGCCCAGCCGCCGCGTCCCCGCCCGCCGCCGTCCGGCCCGCGACCGGACCGGCCTCCGCCCCAGGACCCACGTCCGACCCCACCCCCGGGACGGACCCGGCCGACGGCCTCGTCACCGCGCACGGCGCCGGTCTCCCCGCGGTTCCACCGTCCCCGACCGCCCCACCGTCCCCGACCGCCCCCGCGGACGACGAGCGGCCCTCCCTCGGACGGCCCGGCTCGCCCCAGCTTCCCGATACCCAACCGGATAAGTGAGGTCCGAGGTGCCCCCAACTCTTCCGTCAGACGACACCCGCGCACTGCTCCAGTCCGTGGTCGACGTGGCACGGGCCATCTTCGCGGCCGCCGCCAGCTCGGTGTTCCTGCTGGACGACGAGGCCGACGAACTGGTCTTCCAGGCGGTCTCCGGCGAAGGCGAGGACATGCTCGTCGGCACGCGCTTCCCGGCCCACCGTGGCATCGCCGGCTGGGTGGCCTCCTCGGGCCAGGCCATGATCGCCGACGATCTGACCCTGACCCGGACCTTCGCCCGTGACCTCGCCGAGTCGACGGGCTATGTGCCCAGTGCCCTGATGGCCACGCCGCTCCTCTCCGAAGGGCGGGTCCTCGGCGTCCTGGAGGTCCTCGATCCCTCGCCCCGCCCGCGGGGCGGCCTCCAGGACCTCGACCTGCTGTCCCTGTTCGCCGGACAGGCGGCCATCGCGCTGCGGGTCGCGGGCCGGGCCGCGCCCGGCGCGGGCTCACCGTCCTGGGGTACCAGCGACGAGCAGATGATGGACGCCTTCCGCGACTTCCTGCGCCACCGGGCCCGCTGACCACCACCCCCACGACAAAACAGTCGTGATCATGTCAAATCCGGCCGCATGTGAGGCCGGGTTCCGCCCCGGGTCCGCTCACGGGCCCGGCACCGGCGGCGAGTCCACGGCCGCGTGGCCGGTGACCCGGCGGCCGAACTCATGGGTGAACACCGACATGCCGTACGAGGCCATGTGCGCGCTCACCTCACCGGCGGGCGGCATCAGCAGGTTGCACTCGTGCAACTCCTCGACCTCGCAGAACACCTGGTCGTACCGGAACGGCGGGGTGAGCGCCGCGAGCCGCCGGTAGGCGAGCCGCTGCTGCTGCGGGAGGTCCCGCCAGAACGCCTCGTACCGGTCCCGCAGCACGAGTTCGCCCACCGCCATCTCGTCCAGCAGCGAGGACGCGCCGCTGAGCCGGTCCGCGTAGTCCGCCAGCCGCACATGGCGCAGCGATTCGAGCTTCGCGGCGATGATGCGGACGGCCAGCGGCAGCCCCTCGCAGGAGCGCACTATCCGCCGTGCGGACGCCTGGTCGCTCATCACCCGGCCGAACCCGATGATCCGGCCCAGCAGTTCGGTCGCCTCGGCCTCCTGCAACGCGGGCAGCTCCACCCGGCCCACGGCCTCCAGCCCGCTGAGCCGGTACCGGCTCGTCACCAGCGTGCAACTGGCGCCGGACCCCGGCAGCAGCGCGAGCACGGTCTGCTGGCCCACGGCGTCGTCGAGCACGAGCAGGATCCGCCGGCCCGCCACCCAGGTCCGCCAACGGGCCAGGGCCTGGGCGACGTTCTGCGTGCCGGGCAGCCCCACGCTGTCCAGCAGCGCCCGCAGGACCGAGCCCAGCGAGCGGTTGCCGAGCTCGGTCATGACCAGCCCGTCCGGAAAGGCGTCGGCGAGCAGATGCGCCACGTGCACGGCCAGCGCGGACTTGCCCACCCCGACCGGCCCGGACACCACCATCACCCCGCCCTCACGGCGGCCCCGGAAGTAGCCGAGCGCCCGCTGCACCTCGTCCGCCCGGCCCACGAAGTCCGGCAGACCACGCGGGAGTTGGTTGCCGGGACCCGGGCGCCGGCCGGACGCGGGAGGTTCCAGGAGGCGGCGGTGCAGCACCGCCAGAGCCGGTCCCGGTGCCACCCCCAACTCCCTTGCCAGGGCGCGTCGTACGGTGTCGAAATAGGCTGAGGCCTCGCTCCGGCGGCCGGTCGCCGCGAGCGCCGTGATCCATGCGGCGGCCAGCCGTTCGCGCAGCGGATGGGAGACGACGTGCTCCTGGAGCCGGTCGAGCACGAGGGGGTGGCCGGCCCGGTCGTTCTCCAGTTCGGCCCACTCCTCCAGGGCCGCCACATGCATCTCCTGGAGCCGGTCGACGGCCGCGGTCAGATACGGCACGTCACCGAACTCCACCAGGGGTCTGCCCTGCCAGAGGTCGAGCGCCTCGGCGAGCGCGCCGCACGCCGGTTCCGTCTCCCCGTCCCTGGCGTGCCGTCTGCCGGCCCGGGCCCGTTCCTCGAACCGGAGCAGGTCGCACTCCGAAGGATCGAGCCGCAGGAGATAGCCGCCCGGGGTGTGGGTCAGCCGGCCGCCCAGCACGCGCCGCAGCCGGGAGACGTACACCTGAAGGTTCTTGCGCGCGGTCCGCGGCGGCCGGCCGACCCACAAGGCGTCGATGAGGCCGTCGACGGGCAAAGCATTGTTGGCCTGGCTGACGAGTAAGGCCAATAACAGACGCGGTTTCGGGCCGCCGAGATCGGCCGTGCCCCTTCCCTCGTCGCGCACACACAATTCCCCGAACGCAGTGACCAACCGGCTCATGTGTCGACATTGCCACAGCGGAATCTTCTTGGCAGGAGGGTCCGACCAGCAAGTTCCTGCTGTTTAAAGGGGCGAAGTACGCTCTGTCCGGGCGCGATCGGGCTGCCGGGCGCGGGCGGCGGGTTTGCGATGATGCGAAAGCGGATCAGCGAACGGCGCTGCCGGGCGCCGGCCGCTCGGACATCTGCCGGTAAATAAATGCGTCCCGCACCTTTTATCTGCATCGGACTGCCGCATTCCCGTATCCGGTGCCATGTCCACGGGCGTGTGGTGCACCGGTGATTCCCGCAGGCAACGGCGCCCCGGAGGAACGCGATGTCACCGGTTCGCGCACCCGCGTTCCGCGTATTTCGGAGCTCATAGAGCCACGGCACACCTACTGGCCTGCAGCTTTTCCTCTTCGGGTGCTGCGGGCCGTTTCTCTAGCCTCGATCTTGCGCGCGCCCAGCAGACCGGAGGTCCCGATGTTGTAAGTGATCTTCGGTCGTCAGCTCGTTGTCGCCTGCCGGTGGGAGTCCGGTCCGGGTAGCTGCCAGGAGGCCCGGTAGCAGACTGGCGGCGTCGGGGGGGAAAACGCCCGGCTGAAGTTCCCCAGGGGAACTTCAGCCGGGCGGCGTACGTCGTTGCCGGACATCGACCTCGATGTGGAGTCCGAACGCCGCCTGGAGGTGTATGACGCGATCATCCGACGGTTCGGGCGGGAGCGGACCGCGGTCACCGGCATGCCCGAGACCTACCGGGCGCGGCACGCCCTGCGCTCCCCTGTCGAGTTCAGCGTGTTGAGGTACAGCTGGCAGATCGGCGACGAGGCTGGCTGACGGACCCGGGCCTGCGCTCGGGATCGTTGCTCAGGACTCGTCGGAGAGGAAGTGCCCGGCGAGCGGGGTGCCGGCGAACTTCTTGTGCATCAGACGGGAGAAGAGCAGCAGCGAGTTGCGCGGCCGGTGGAGCACCGCAAGGTCCTGGGCCTGCCCCGCGGCGTTCCGGGTGACCGTGACGACGACCTTCAGGGGCTCGCCCTGGATCGAGGACTCATAGACCTCCAGGAATCCGTTGTCGCCGAAGTCGCCGGCGTAGCTGAAGTCCTGGAACTCGTACAGTTCGCGGGCTTTGACCACGATGGTCCGGACCGTTTCCGCTCCGCGCGCCGTGCCGTTCATCGCGGCGCCCTCCAGTGTGGCGTCGTCGGCCAGGTGGTCCAGCCACCAGGGGTAGTAGCTCAGGCCTTGGCGGTCGGTGTCGCCGTGTTCCGTGTCTGTCATGTCATGTCTCCTTGCTCCGGTAGAGGTGAGCGGGCTTGGGGGTGGTTAGCGGGTGATGTGGAAGGTGAGGTGCCGCTCCGTGGTGCCGGCCGGAACGGTGTGGACGTAGCCTTCGGCACCGTTGTAGGTGCCTGATCCGCCGGTGATGGCGACGTCGACGGCCGAGTGGGAGGGCAGGTGGAGCAGAGCCTGTCCGGTGATCTGCCCCTGGGGCAGGGCGAAAGTGCCCAGGCACTGGAGTGTGTCCGGACCGATGTGCACGTAGGTGCACACCACGGCGTGGTCGCCGACTTTCTTTCCGTTCTGGTACAGGTCTTCGGCGACGACCAGCTCATCACCGAGGCTGTGTCCCTTCTCGCCCGTGTCGACGGTGTGGGACTGGGTCTGCTTGGCGACCAACTCGACGATCTCCGCGCGCTGGTGTGCGCTCGTCGCGCTGTCGGTACTGGCTGATGCCACTCCAGTGCCGGCGAGGAGCAGGGCGGCCGCGGTGACCGGCAGGAGTCGGCTCAGGAGGATCTTGCGCATGGTGCGCCTCCGTTTCTCAAGGGTGTTGTCGTCGCGTGCGTGCGGGGGCATCGCATCGCTGGGAGGGGTCGCTTTGCCCGCTCAGATGAACAGGACGCTCTCGACATCGATGGTGACGAGTGCCGAGTCCCGGGACACTGTTCCGTCCTTGCCGAGCCGGAAGACGCGGCGCCTGGTCGGGACCATGATCCCGTCGAACTCCTGGTAGGCGGAGGGGTAGTGGGCGGCGGGGCCCGCGTTGATGACCTCGGGCGTGTAGTCGTGTCTGCGCAGCAGGCCGTCCGGGCCGAAGTAGAACACCTGCTCGCGGCAGTGCGTGGCGATGCGGTCCGGGAAGGTGACCCGCAGGCGCCTCCAGGGCTCCGTCTCCTCGGTGATCGCCGGCAGTTCCACGATCTTGAACCCGTCGGAGCCGAAGGTGAAGGGGGACGTGAGATAGGTCCACATGGCATAGCCGGCGAAGTAGGCGACGTGCAGGTCGTCCCACGGAGCGCGCACGTCGCTCGGGAACGAGGCGCGAGGGTGGGAGCGCTCGGCCTTCACCTCGCCCTCGACCGTCTCGACGGCCACCCGCTCGGCGGTGAAGGAGGTTCGCAGCTGGGCGGCGGTGAAGGGGTAGTGGCTGGCGTATTGCCGATGCAGGTCCAGCCGCACCGCCGCATGGCTCAGAATCCCTTCCCGTCCCTTCAGCCGCCACAGTGAACCCCCGAGGCGGAAGTGCACTGTGGCCGCGCTGTACTGGTTGTAGCGATCCAGGCCGCCGTGCGCCTCGACGGCGGTGCTCAGCAGATCACCCACGGGAGAACACCTCTCGTATCGTCGTCGGGGTGTCACTGGTCACGCCGTTCGTGCTGTCTTCGTCGACAGCACGAACGGCAGGGGCCGGAGCCCTGGTGCCGCGCTCGTGGATGTGCGGCGCCGGCGTGCGGTCGATGTGGAGGCTGAGCAGTTCAGGACGGCTGTAGTGGCCGCGCGAGTCCATCAGGCGCTTGCGCAGGTCGATGCGGGAGAGGTCCAGGTCAGCGATGACCTCTCCCTCACCCGACGTGAGGGGCTCGCCCATGAGGCGGCCTTCGGGGTTGACGATGGCGGTGAAGAAGCCGCCTGAGACAGCGGCGAGGGGTCCACCGGTGTCCGCGACGATCTGCTCCTGCTGAGCGGCGTCGAGCCAGGCAGTGGCGTTGACCACGAAGCAGGCCGACTCCAACGCGTGCTGGCGGATGCTCACTTCGATCTGCTCAGCGAACTGCCGGCCGCCGAAGGCACCGGGGTACATCGCAGCGTGGATCTGCTCACCGTCGGCGATCAGGGCGTAGCGCGCCAGGGGCAGGTAGTGCTCCCAGCATGCGAGCTGGCCGATGCGGCCGACGGCACTGGCCACCGCCTGCAGACCCGACCCGTCGCCCTGACCCCACACCATCCGCTCGTGGTAAGTGGGCGTGATCTTGCGGCGACGCTGGATCAACGTGCCGTCCGCGTCGAACAGCAACTGCGTGTTGTAGAGGGTGCCGCCGTCACGCTCGTTGACGCCGACCGAGACGACCATCCGTGCTTCCCGGGCGGCTTCGGCGATCGCGTCGGTCTCGGCGGACGGTACGGTCACCGCCTCTTGCAGCAGGAGCAGGTGCTCCTTGGCCGTCATGTAGGGCGGCTTCATGTAAGAGAAGTAGGGGTAGTACGGGATGACGGTCTCGGGGAAGACCGCGAACTGGACACCCTGCTCGCCCAAGTCGCGGATCTTCTGCACGATCTTGTCCGTGGTGCCGACGCGGCTGTAGAGCACTGGGCTGATCTGCACCGCGGCGGCTCGTACGACTGTCATGAGCGGTTTCCTTTCGGTTCGTGGGTGTGGCTGTCGTCGCGGTGGGGCGCGTGACGGCGGGCGCGCCACCCGCCGGGACAGCGAGGCTGATGGTGGAAAACCGTCAGCCGCAAGGGCGTTCAGCGGCCGGGGAACCTCTGCGTGATCTCCTGGAGCACCCAGCCGTTGCCGTCCGGGTCGCTGAAAGTGGCGAAGGAGCCGTAGCTGGCACGTCCGGGGTGCGGTCCGGTGATGCGCGCCTGGCCCTGACCGTGGTGGACGACGTCTCCGGCATCGTGACCGTGGAAGAAGATGCCCTTGTCGTCGTGGAACACCTCGCTCACCTCGATTCCGCGGCCGACCAGTTCCGCGCGGGCCTCTTCTATGTCCTCGACGACGAGGTACAGCCCCTGGGCCGACCCGGGCGTGGCCGTGGTGAGGCCCTGTCCGAAGATGATCGATGACTCGGACCCGGGCGGCGTGAGGTGGACCACGCGGTAGTCGTCGGTGACGTCCAGAGCGAGGTCGAGCCGGAATCCGGCCTTCTCGTAGAAGGCCCTGGAACGGTCGACGTCCGAGACCGGCAGGACGAGAAGCTCGAGTTTCATGTTCATGCGTTTGATCACTTTCGTTGTCGGTGTCCCGCACTGGCGCGGGACGCAGGGGGATCCTCGCGGTGCTCGCCACGCCGTGTGCGGCGAGCCCTCGGGAAGGGTCAGGCGAGGTAGAAGTCCTTGCGTGCCGCGACGAAGTCCTCGATCGTCGAGGCGGGAACGCCGGTCAGGCGCTCGACGGCGTCCGACGCCCGGTCGTACCGGTTCTGCTGATGCAGGCGGCACATGGTGACGATGTGCTGCTCGATGTGGGAGGGCAGACCGATCGTCGAGAGCACCTCGTTGCGCCACTGCTCCAAGGGCACGTCCACATACGAGATCGGCCGGCCCAGCGCCTTGGAGAAGGCCTCGGCCATCTCGGTCATGTCGACCGTGCGCGGGCCGGTCAGTTCGTAGACGTGACCAGCATGGGGGGCAGGATCGTGCAGCACGGTGGCGACCACCCTGGCGACGTCGTCCACGGCGACCGGCGAGGTGCGCCCGGTTCCGAACGGCAGCTCGATCGTGCCCCTCTTGGGGATCGTCTGCGCCGGAAGCGTGGTGAACAGCGGGTTGTCCAGGAACGACGTGGGCCGGACATGGACCATCGGCAGACCTGACCAGTCGAACACCTGCTCCGCAAGCCAGTGCAGCCGCTGCTGGCGGGACTCCGTGGTGCTGGTGGCGGTCATCTGAGACACGGTCATCTGCGACATGTCCACCAGTGCGTCCAGCCCGCCGTACTCCCGCGCGACGCTCGCCACTATGGTTGCCGCGAGCAGGTGGTCCGGCGATACAGGCATGGCGAAGTACATACTTCGAACGCCTTCCAGAGCGACCGCGACGGTCTCGGGCCGCGTGAGGTCACCGAGGACGACCTCAGCTCCGAGTGCCTGCAACTGCGCGGCGCGGTCGTCGTCCCGACGGACCATGACACGCACGGGCACGTCCCGTGCGCGCAGCTTCTCGAGGACGCTACGGCCCACGCCGCCCGCGCCTGTGATGAGGACGGGATTACTGGCAGCCATCGGTTTGTCTCCCTTTTCCTTGTGACTGGGTGAAGATCGAAATCACATCCGCGGTTGGTGGGGCGCGGCCGTGCCGGCGGCGCTTCCTTGACTGTCGCGGGAGAAGCAGGGAGGGGATTCGAGAGGCTTCCTCCCTGACATTAGGAGCATATGCTCCTAATCGGGGAAGTGCAAAAACCCTTCATGGGGTGCGGCTGTGCGCGATGCGATGAACTGCGCTTCCGGCAGCCGGGCCGCCGCTCGCGAAAGCCACTCCGGCGCCTTTCGAGCCTACGCCCCGGCGAAACGGTCGTCGCGGCCGAACCGACGAGGCGCCGCCTCTTGCCGCACCGATGGGGTGCGACCGCCTCCTCGTAGTGCCTCCAGCGGTTAGGTGCATATACTCGTACCTTGATCCCGTATCTGGAGGAAAGCATGGCCGGCACCGAGAGGGACAACAGCAGTTCCTGCAACAACCTGGCTCTGCGTAAGGCAGCCCGGTACCTCAGCGCCACCTACGACAAGGCGCTCGCCCCGACGGGCCTGCGCGCCACGCAGTTCAGCATCCTCCAGAAGCTGAGCACCCGCGAGCAGATCACCATCAGCAGCCTCGCCGAGATGATCGCCATGGACCGCACCACCTTGGCCAGCAATCTCAAGCCACTCGCCCGGGAAGGCCTCGTCACCGTCGAACCGTCACCGACAGACCGCCGCGCCCGTATCGTCACCCTCACCCCGGACGGCCTCGCCCGGATGAAGGCCGCACTCCCCTACTGGCGCACCGTGCAGTCCGAGTTCGAGGAGAGCTTCGGCCAGGACAAGGCGGCCCGACTGCGCGCCGCTCTCGAGGACGTCCTCGGCACCGGATTCCACCCCTGGGCTGAGTAGCCAGCGGCCCTCCTGCTGGCGGGCTCCGCCTAGAACAGGTGGAGGAAGCATCCGATCGTGACCGCTCCGGCGGCCGCGGTCGACGTCAACTGGACAAGGATCTTCCGGTACTTCACAAGGACTCCTCTCGGGATTCGTACGGCGCGCGGAGGGCGGCGCTGTACTGCGGAAGATTCAGGATCCCGGCCGGGGGTGACATCGGTTCGCAGTGGCCTGGGAGGGCGGAACCCGCCCAGGCCGGCCGGGGCGGCGGCTCACAGGCCGCCCATGCGTGTGAGCCACCAGTCCGGGTTGTAGGCGCCGCTCCGAGTGTCGTGCGGCACGGCCGGCCGCTCTTCCACCGTGTCCTCCAGCCGGACGCGCTCGGGCAGCTTGGAGAACCGCAAGCTGCGCTGCCTCTGCGCCGGGTCGGCGGTGGTGCGTTCGTGTTCCATTTCAGAGTCTCCTCTTCGCGGCGCTCTCGCCGCGCTCGATGGCATCCGCCCTGCCCGGGGCAGGGCGGAAGCGGCCTTCCTGGCGGCGTCGTTCAGCCACCAGGAGCTTCTGCGTGACGATTCCGACCGGTCGTGCCGTTCCCCGCAGTCGGCGGGAGGACCGGTCGTCGGCCGCCGTTCTTGCCGGGAGTCTTGCCCGCCAGGAACGGCAGAGTGCCGGAACGATAGAACGGCAGGAACAGCAGCTGCGGGGTCTGTCGCAGCGGTCACGCGACGGCTGCCCGGCGCCGCATCAGGCGGGGGCGCAGGCTCAGCAGGAATCCCGCGGCGATGGCCCACAGAGCCAGGGTGAGGACGGGACCGGCGAGGTGCGAGCCATTGTAGTAGCTGAGATCGGCGATGCCGCGGACAGCCGCTCCCGGCGGCAGCAGGGCGGAGACCGCACGGGCCCAGGAAGGCAGCAGGTCGGGTCCGATAACCGCACCGCTCGTGGCGTTGCCGACGGTCAGCAGCACCAGTGTGGTGATCGGCAGCCCGATCGGCCCCAGGAAGGCGCCCAGGAGCTTGGTCGTGAACGCCGTCGCGGCCGCGAGCAGGGTCAGAACGAAGACCAGCGGCACCGGCGGGGCCGGAGCGGCGCCCAGGACGGGTCCGACGACGATCGCCCCTACGGTGCCGATGGCGGCGGAGGCTCCGGTGAGCAGGAAGTACCGGTGCCGGAGACGCATCACACCGGCCAGCCCCAGGACGTTGGAGCCCAGAACGAAACCGGCCAGGCTCACGCCGAAGGCCACGTAGAAGCCGGCCAGGCCGCGGGCGTCGTGCTCGGCCAGCGGGACCACGTCCGCGGTGGTTACGTGCGCGCCGGCGCCCTGGGCGTAGGCGTCGACGAGCTGGCTCACGGCCGACGTGGTGGACACACCGGCGGCGCCGGCGATCTGCAGGTTCAGATGGCCCGGGGCTGCGGCATCGAGCACCGCCACCACGTCGTGCCGCTCCAGCGCGTGACGTGCCGTCGCGGCGTCCGCGGCGGGGTGGACCTCGACGGCGTCACCCAGAGCCCGCTGTATCTCGCCCGGCAGGCTCCGCCCCGTGACGGCGATGGGCACCCGGTGGGGCTGCGGGTCACGCTGGAGACCGACGTAGCACGCGATGAAGGCGGCCACGACGATCAGCGAGATCAGCACCGGCTGGAGCCACGCCTTCAGGGGCGGCCGGTGAGCCCCCCGGTTCGGCTCGGGGGTCTGCTCCGCCGCTGCGGGGCGCTGCCGCTCACGCTCGGCGGCCGTTCCAGTGGAGAGAGTCATAGCACAACCTTTTGACGGGGAATCGCCGGAGAGAGAAGGGGCCTCGGAGAGCCCCTCTTGATAATAGGAGCATATGCTCCTATCTTGGAATGGGCAAGACCGCCCATCCCGCGGATGCCTACGGCGGGGGACGCTGAGAGGCATCGCACACACCGGAGGAGCACTCACCATGCGCATCGCAGTCGCCGGAGCAACCGGGAACATCGGATCCCGCACCGTCGCCGTTCTTGAGCAGGCCGCACACGACGTCGTACGGATCAGCCGCTCGCACGGCATCGACCTGATCAGCGGGGACGGCCTCGACACCGCGCTGATCGGCGTCGACGCCGTCGTGGACGCCACAAGCCACGAGACAGCCGACCGGGAGGAGGCGGTGGCCTTCTTCGGCGTCGCCACCTCTAACCTGCTCGCCGCCGAGGAGCGAGCCGGTGTCCGTCACCACGTGCTGCTCTCGATCGTCGGCGTCGACCGGGTGGACGGCAACGCCCACTACGCCGGCAAACGCGAGCAGGAGCGCCTCGTGGCCGAGGGCCCGACACCGTGGACGATCGTTCCCTTCACGCAGTTCCACGACTTCGCCGCAACGGTGACGAACTGGACCGAACACCACGGCGTCGCCACCATCCCGCCGCTGCTCGTCCAGCCGATCGCCCCCGCGGACGTCGCCGGCATCCTCGCCGAGATCGCCACGGGCGCACCGCAGGGGCGCTACCGCGACGTCGCCGGCCCGGAACCGCAGGACCTGGTCGACATGGCCCGGCGCACCAACGACGCGCGCGGACACGCGGTCAAGCTGGTGCCCACCTGGTCATCGCTGCTCGGTCCGGAGATGGCAGGCGACGTCCTCCTGCCCGGCAAGGACGCCCGCATCGCGCCGACCACCTTCGATGACTGGCTCGCAGATCCCCAATAGCGTCATCCTGCCCAGCCCCCGGGCAGCTCCCCGCTGACCTCGAGCACTCTTCCGTGCCGGTAGCGCTCACGAAGCCGAGTGGTCGGCAGGGTCAACCCCACCGGCGATCAATTCGGCCACGATGCTGAAGAACGTCACGGCTCGTCTCCTTCCAACCAGGCGGCGGCTCCGCCTGGGCTCCCGTCCGTCGCAACCGTCTGCTCTCCAGGAGTCAGAAGCAGCCCGGACCTTGAGGACCCCAGCCGGGCTCCGCGGTGAAGGGCTCAAAAGGTGCTGCCTGACTGACCTGCCCCGGCGGGTCCCGGCAATGGTGATGACCACCCAAAGGGAAAGGGTCGCTGCGATCGTGGTCGCGCCGCCGGCGTCTGCGCGCACCTGCGGGGCAACCGGTGGCCAGGCTGCACGACGCCCCCGGGGCCGTTACTGTCACGATCACTTGATCCGACGACCACGAGGCCGATTGCGGCACGACCTCATCGCCGTGCCGGGGCGGCCGGACCGCATTACGGCCTCAGCCTGGCCGGTGCGGTGCGTGGCGAACGGGAAGAGCACGGACGACCGGACCGGGAGCGGACAGCCCATCGCGCAACTGCCTTTTTCTAAACACCAGTTGGTTGACCACTCGCACCAGCCCTTCAACGTCGGCGCGGAGCTGTTCGAGCTCGGCTTTGTCCTTCTCACGGAGCTCCTTGAGGCGCACAACCTGTTTGCGGAGCCGGATCTCGGCGTCCGTGCCCGGGCTGTATCCCGGGAACCAGCAGGTCCGACCCACCGGCCGGATGATCCTCTACACCTCTCCGGGCGGCGACTGCGGGTCGGCGGCGCCGCCGACCCGCCCACCGTCGTCATCAGCCGGGGCGTCCAGCTCCACCTCCTCGACCTCCTCGGCCTGGGACCAACACATCCCCGCTGGCCAGAAACTTGAACGAGCTACCCGCGAAGTACGACCCGGCCGGCCATCGGACGGCCGCACTGGGCGCAGCTTCACGCCTAGTGGAAACCGAGGTGCGTGTCGGTGCCGGCCAGCTCACTGCTGGCGGCCCACAGGCGAGCAGCGACAGCCGGATCGGCCATATGACAGGGGACGGGCTCACGCCGTGGCGTGCCGCGCAGGCCGAAGACCCGCGGCCCCCACAGTTGCCCTCCCTGCACCTGCGAGTCGAGGGCAGCACGGACGACGGGCCATGCTCCGGCGTCCTTGCCCTGCACCAAGAGCCCGGCGGGCAAGGCGCGCAGCCGCTCGCCGGGGGTTGTCACGCATACCGGCCGCCGGGACGGGGTGAGAGAGTCCAGCGCGCCGCCGGGGTGGGCCACGACGCTGAGCACCGTGCTGTTGACGGCACGCAGGCGGCGATCGAGTTCGAAGCCGAAGCACATCTGCGCCAGCTTCGATCGGCCGTAGGTGCGCTTGGGCCGGTAGTCCTGGGCCGACTGCAGATCGTCCAGGTCCAGTCGCTCCGACCGGGCCGCAAAACTTCCCACCGTCACGATGCGGCCCGCCGGCGCCGCGGACAGCAGGGGGGCCAGCCACTGGGTGAGCGCAAAGTGGCCGAGGTGGTTGGTGCCGAACATCAACTCGTGGCCGTCCCTGGTCTCTCGACGCGGCGGGGCGTCGAGCGCGACGCCTGCGTTATAGACCACCGCGTCGAGATGATCAAGGTTCAGCCTGTCCACGGCGGCCTTCAGGGATGACAGGTCGGCGAGGTCCAGCTGAAGCTGCCGCACGTGCGCGCCGGAAACCCGGGAGCGGATCGAGGCCATGGCGGCGTCGGCCTTCGCGGCGTCCCGGCTGCCGAGCACAACGACGGCGCCGGTGGCGGCAAGCTGCTCAGCGACGAAGTAGCCGATCCCGGCATTACCCCCGGTGACCAGGAAGATCCTGCCCTCGGCAGACGGCAGCCGGTGAACGTCCCACGGTCGGCTCTGGGATGCGGAAGACACGACGACAGGCTCCTTGCGCTCGGGGTCAGCTCAGAGTGCTCATGGCGAACACCAACCCGCCCAAGATCGCAGCGTCCACCGACAGACCACCGACAGACCACCGACAGGCTTCCGACACCCCTCCGGAGAACCACAGCAAACAACAAGGCCGCTGTTCCACGCCCAGCGCGCACCTGAGCGCGAGCGCGGGCAGGTGAAACACTCACCGGCCAACTCGGTCACTCTCAGACACAAGACCTGAACGAGCTACCCGCGAAGAGCGGAGGCTGGATGGCGCCGCCCTCCCGCCTCCCCGGCGACGCGCCTAGGTCGCCGATTCGGCAGCATGAGGACTGATCACATCTGCGCTGACCAGGGCGATGATGACGATGCCGAGGGCGACGCGGTACCACACGAACGGCATGAAGCTCTTGTTGGAGATCCACTTCATGAACCACGCGATCACCGCGTACCCGGACGCGAAGGCGATCCCCGTCGCGAACAGCGTCGGGCCCCACGCCACCTCGCCCTCGCTCACCGAGTCCTTGACCTCGAAGGCGCCGGAGGCCAGCACGGCCGGGATGGCGAGCAGGAAGGAGTAGCGGGCCGCCGCCTCGCGCTTGTAGCCCATGAACAGGCCCCCGCTGATGGTGGCGCCGGACCGGGAGACCCCGGGGATCAGCGCGCAGGCCTGGCAGAGGCCGTAGACCAGGCCGTCCTTGACCCCGAGGTCCTCCAGCGTCTTGCGCTGCTTGGGCGCCCGGTGCCGGCCCCCTGTCTCGTCGCGGGCGGCGAGCCGGTCGGCGATGCCGATGACGACGCCCACGACGATGAGCATCGTCGCGGTGATCCGCAGGTCGCGGAACGGACCCTCGATCTGGTCCTTCAACGTCACACCCAGCAGACCGATCGGGATCGAGCCGACGATCACCAGCCAGCCCATCTGGGCGTCGTGGTCCCGCCGCCTCGCCTTGTCGAACAGCGACCGGAACCACGCCGAGACGATCCGTCCGATGTCCTTGCGGAAGTAGATCAGCACCGCGGTCTCCGTGCCGATCTGAGTGATGGCGGTGAACGCGGCCCCCGGGTCCTTCCAGCCGGAGAAGGCCGCGGTCAGCCGCAGATGCGCGCTGGAGGAGACGGGCAGGAACTCGGTCAGCCCCTGGACGAGGCCGAGGACCAGCGATTCGAACCAAGACATGAAGGTACGGCGTCCCAGGGGTGAGGAAGGGGCTGGCGGGTGCGCGGCCACGCGCGGCAGACGCGGGCGCACGTGATCATGCGCGTGCCTCGGCAGCGTATCGGGCCGGTGCGACACCGGTGACACAGGGGTTCGGCAGGGGTGCGGCGGACCCCGGGGTGTTGACCGGCCAAGGTGCCGCCGCTTACGTTTCAGCAGGAGAAAGCGCTTGCTCCCGCACATCGGCGTGCGCGTGCGGCGCACTCCGGGCGGGAGTTCGCCCATCGCCGGTACACGCCCGAGGAGTGCTGATCACGTCCATGCCCCGCTCCCCCCGCTCCGCAGCCCCCTTCTCCGGCCGGCGCGTCCGGGTCGCCGTCGTCGGCGCCGGCGCCATCGGGCGTGGCTCGCATCTGCCCGCTCTCGCCCAACTGGCTGCGGAGGGCGAGACCGAGGTCGTCGCGGCGGCCGACATCGATGCCATGGCGGTCGAGGCGATGTGCGCCGAGGCCGGCGTCCCGCACGCCTACACCGACCTGGACCGGATGCTCGCCGAAGAGCGGCCGGACCTGGTCACGATCGGCACCCCGCCGACTCTGCACCGGGACCAGACCCTGGCCGCGCTGCGGGCCGGTGCCTGGGTGTGGTGCGAGAAGCCGCCCGTGCCGAGCCTCTCGGACTTCGACGCGGTCGAGGCGGCGGAGGGCACGGACGGCGGGCCGTACGCCGCCATCGTCTTCCAGCACCGGTTCGGTTCCGGGTCCACCCACGTCCGGCGGCTGCTGGCGGAGGGGGCGCTGGGGCGTCCCCTGGTCGCCCACTGCCAGACCACCTGGTACCGGGACGCCGCCTACTACGCGGTGCCCTGGCGGGGCCGCTGGGCGACCGAGGGCGGCGGCCCGGCCATGGGCCACGGCATCCACCAGATGGACCTGCTCCTCGACCTGCTGGGGCCGTGGAGCGAGGTGCGGGCGATGGCCGCCCGGCTGGTGCACGACGTGGAGACCGAGGACGTCTCCACCGCCCTGGTCCGGTTCCCGAACGGCGCCCTGGCCACCGTGGTGAACAGCGTCCTCAGCCCCGACGAGGTCAGCCGCATCCGCATCGACTGCGAGCGCGCCACCGTCGAACTGACCCACCTGTACGGTCACACCAACGCGAACTGGCGCATCACCCCGGCGCCCGGCGTCCCCGCCGACGAGGCGGCGGCCTGGCAGGACTTCGGTCCGGACGTGCCCAGCTCGCACCTGGCCCAGCTGCGTGAGCTGATCGCGTCCATGCGGGCGGGGGAGCGGCCGCGCAGCAGCGGCGCCGACGGGCGCACCAGCCTGGAGCTGATCACCGCGCTGTACAAGGCGGCGTTCACCGACACGACCGTCCGCGCGGGCGAGATCGGGCCGGGTGACCCCTACTACACGGCCCTGCACGGGGGTGCCCCGGGCTGGGCGCCGGCCGCACACGAGGAGGTGTCCGCGTGAGCGGCGAGCTGCGGATCACGCACACCCACGGCGACCGGGTCACCGTCACCGAGCCGGTCACCGGGGTCCAGCTCTTCTCGTACGTCTACCGGCCCGAGGCGGCCTGGGAGGCGCCGCGGCCCTACCTGCACCCGCTGCGCACCCTCGCCGGGGACGTCGTCACCGACTACCGGCCCAACGACCACCGCTGGCACAAGGGCCTCTCCCTGACCGCCTCGCACCTGTCGGGCGCGAATCTGTGGGGCGGCAACTCCTATGTCCACGGACAGGGTTACCTCGCCCTCCCGGAACGCGTCGGCTCGATGCGGCACGCCGGTTTCGACGAGCTGTCGTCGGCCGACGGGCGGCTGGTCGTCGCGGAGCGGCTGACCTGGCATCCGTACGACGGGACGCTGTGGGCGGAGGAGCGGCGCCGCATCGAGGTCCATGACGTGGACCCAGGGGCGGGCTCGTGGGCGCTCACCTGGACCAGTGCGATCACCAACCGCCGTGCCGAGCCCCTGCTGTTCGGCAGCCCGACCACGGCCGGCCGCGAACAGGCGGGCTACACCGGCCTGTTCTGGCGCGGTCCACGCGCCTTCCGGGACGGCCGGATCATCGGCCCGGAGGGGGAGGGGCCGGAGCTGATGGGCTCCCGGTCGTCCTGGCTGGCCCTGTGCGGCGAGCACGACGGCGCCGACGGCCACGCCACCGTCGTCTTCGAACACGCCCCGGAGAACGACCACTTGGGCACCGACGGCGGCCATCCCGCGCACTGGTTCGTGCGCAACGACCCGTTCGCCGGCATCGCTCCCTCCTGGGCCTTCCACGACGAGCTGGAACTGGCCCCCGGCGACACCCTCCGGCGCCGCTACCGGGTCGTCGTCGCCGACGGCGGCTGGGAGCGCGCGGACATCGTCAAGTACCTGGAGGCACACCCCTGGTGAGGGCCGGGGAGGGCGCGGCCGGGTGCCGGCCGCTCAGGCGGCTTCCGGCCCGGTGACGGTCCAGCCCGGTGCCTGCGGGTGGGGTGTCGAGTCCCCGTGCCGCACCGGGTCGCCGCACGCCGCGCAGGTGAGGACCGGGGTGAGAGTCTCTCCGCAGCGGTGCTCGACCACCATCGGACGGTCGCCGTCCGGGTGCAGATGGCGGTCGCCCCAGGCCATCAGGGTCAGCAGGACCGGTTCCAGTTCCTGGCCCGCCTGCGTGGCCCGGTACTCGAAGCGCTGCGGGCGCTCGCTGTAGACGCGCTTGGTGAGGATCCCGGCGTCGACCAGCCGGCGCAGCCGGGTGGCCAGGATGTCGCGCGGGGCGCCGATGTTGCGCACCAGTTGGTCGAAGCGGCCGTTGCCCAGGCTCACCTCCCGCAGGACCAGCAGGGAGTACTTCTCGCCGACGAGTGCCAGGGCGTCGGCGATCGAACACGGACGGGGGTGCTTCGGGGCGGCCATGAGATCAGTCTAAAGGAGAGTTGGATTTCCCAACTCTCGGAGTTATGGTGGGTTCGGATTTCCTACTCACCGGTAATCAAGACTGGCAATCGAGGTCCCCGAGATGCGTGACGCAGTCATCGTCGAAGCCGTGCGCACCCCCGTCGGCAAGGGCAAGCCGAACGGGTCGCTGGCGCACGTCCACCCCGTCGAACTCCTCGCCCACACGCTGCGCGCCCTCGTCGAGCGCTCCGGCGTCGACCCGGCCCTCATCGACGACGTGATCGGCGGCACCGTCGACCAGGTCGGTGAGCAGGCCATGAACACCACCCGGTACGCCGTCCTGTCCGCCGGCTTCCCCGACACCGTGCCGGCGACCACGGTGGACCGCCAGTGCGGTTCCTCCCAGCAGGCCGTGCACTTCGCCGCCCAGGGCGTCATGTCCGGCGCCTACGACATCGTCGTCGCCTGCGGTGTCGAGTCGATGAGCCGGGTGCCGATGTGGTCCAACGTGCCGGCCGGCAAGGACCCCTTCGGCCCCGGAGTCGCCGCGCGCTACCCGGAGGGTCTGGTCCCGCAGGGCATCAGCGCCGAGCTCATCGCGGCGAAGTACTCCCTCTCGCGGGCCGACCTGGACGCCTTCGCGGTCTCCTCGCACCAGAAGGCGGCGGCCGCGTGGGCCGCCGGGCTGTTCGACGCCCAGGTCGCTCCGCTGGACGGCGTCGCCCGCGACGAGTCCGTGCGGCCCGGCACCACCGCCGAGATCCTCGCCGGGCTCAAGCCCGCCTACTACGACCCCGGGTTCGCCGAGCGGTTCCCGCAGATCGAGTGGAACGTCACGGCGGGCAACGCGAGCCCGATCAACGACGGGGCGTCGGCGGTGCTCATCACCTCCGGCGAGACCGCGGCGAGGCTCGGGCTGCGCCCGCTGGCCCGCGTGCACGAGGTCGCCGTCACCGGCTCCGACCCGCTGCTGATGCTGACCGGCGTGATCCCGGCGACCGAGAAGGTGCTGCGGCGGGCCGGGCTCGGCATCGGGGACATCGACCTGTTCGAGGTGAACGAGGCGTTCTCCAGCGTGGTGCTGGCCTGGCGGCAGGAGACCGGGGCCGATCTCGCCAAGGTGAACGTGAACGGCGGGGCCATCGCGCTGGGGCATCCGCTGGGAGCGAGCGGGACCCGGCTGACGACGACTCTGGTGCACGCCATGCGGGAACGCGGCGCTCGCTTCGGGCTGCAGACCATGTGCGAGGCGGGCGGGCTGGCGAACGCGATGATCCTGGAGGCGGTGAGGTAGGGAGGGGCGCCGCGTGCGCAGTGGGGTGCTTCGTGAGGGTGTCGCGCGGCAGCGGCGCCGTGGGGGCTGGGCGCGCAGTTCCTCCCCCCAGCCTTCGGCCGGGGGCACCTACAGCGCCCCTTACGGGGCGCTGTAGGTGCGGGGCGCTATCGCCTGGGGCGCAGGTGGTGGCGTTTCCTCCAGGCCACGACTGCTCCCGCCACCGCCGGGACGACGATCGCCGCCACCGAGATCAGGAACACCGGGGACGTCGGGGTCGAGGCGCGGGCGCCCGCCACCACGTACGCGGCCACGTTCGGGATCGAACCCAGGGCCGTGGCCACCAGGAACGGGGTGTACCGCATGCGCGACACCGCGGCCGCGTAGTTCGCGGCCCAGAACGGCACGCCGGGGAACAGCCGTACCGCCAGCATGGAGCGGAAGCCGTGTCTGCTGAACTGGTTGTCCGCCGCCTTCAGCAGCCGGCCGCGGAGCAGCGGACGCAGGGCCTCCTGACCGAGCAGCCGGCCGAGCACGAAGGAGAGCCACGCCCCGAGCACGGTGCCGGCCATGGCCGCGCCCATGCCGAGCGACGAGCCGAACAGCGCTCCGGCCGCGAGGTTCAGCAGCGGCCGGGGCACGAACGCCACTGTGATCAGGCCGTACGCCACGGCGAAGACCACGACCGCGGTGGCGCCGGCCGCCTGGGGCGGCCAGCCCTGGGTCAGCAGCCGCTGGGGATGGAAGAGCAGCACGGAGGACGCGGCAGCCGCCAGCACGGCGACGAGCAGGGACAGCCGGGACCAGGGTGACAGCAGCACACGCGTGCAGCGCGCGCCGAAGCTCACCGGCGCGGCCACGGCGATGGGCAGCTCCGTGGCGGCGACCCGGGGAGGGGCCGTGGCGGTGCCAGAGCGGTTGGCATCGAGCATTCGGTGACACTAACCGAAGCCGATGTGTGATCGCCGTACGGTTCCTGTCCCTTGGGCGAACCGGAGCGGCGGAAAACCGTTCGACGTGGGACGACGCGTCGGCCATGATCTGTGTCATGTTCCGGTTCGCCTTCCTCGTCGCAGCGTCCGCAGTCGCGGACGCGCCGAAGGCTGCCGTTCCCGTTCTCGCGGCCGCTGTCGACGGCGCCCGAAGCTGACCCTCCCCGGAAAGTCCGGCGGACCCCGCAGGGGGAGGGTCGGCCGGTTCCTCGGGGTCCCCGCTCCTCCTACGGACACGCTTCGAGGTACAGCCATGCCCAAGACGGCATACGTCCGCACCAAACCGCATCTCAACATCGGCACGATGGGCCACGTCGACCACGGCAAGACCACCCTGACCGCCGCCATCACCAAGGTCCTCGCCGAGCGCGGCACCGGCACGTTCGTGCCGTTCGACCGCATCGACCGGGCCCCCGAGGAGGCCGCCCGCGGCATCACCATCAACATCGCGCACGTCGAGTACGAGACCGACACCCGGCACTACGCCCACGTGGACATGCCGGGCCATGCGGACTACGTCAAGAACATGGTCACCGGGGCCGCGCAGCTCGACGGAGCGATCCTCGTCGTCTCCGCGCTCGACGGGATCATGCCGCAGACCGCCGAACACGTGCTGCTCGCCCGGCAGGTGGGCGTCGACCACGTCGTGGTGGCGCTGAACAAGGCGGACTCGGCCGACGAGGAACTGGTCGAACTCGTCGAGCTGGAGGTCCGCGAGCTGCTCAGCGCGCACGGCTACGGCGGCGAGTCCGTACCCGTCGTACGGGTCTCCGGGCTCAGGGCGCTGGAGGGGGACCCGCGCTGGACGGCGTCGATCGAGGCGCTGCTCGACGCGGTGGACACGTACGTGCCGATGCCGGAGCGGTATCTGGACGCGCCGTTCCTGCTGCCGGTGGAGAACGTGCTCACCATCACCGGGCGCGGGACCGTCGTGACCGGTGCGGTCGAGAGGGGGACCGTGCGGGTCGGGGACCGGGTCGAGGTGCTCGGCGCGGACGTCGAGACGGTCGTCACCGGCCTGGAGACCTTCGGGAAGCCGATGGACGAGGCGCAGGCCGGGGACAACGTGGCGCTGCTGCTGCGGGGCGTGCCCCGGGACGCGGTGCGGCGGGGGCACGTGGTCGCGGCGCCGGGGAGTGTGGTCCCGGCGCGGCGGTTCTCGGCGCGGGTGTACGTCCTGTCGGGGCGCGAGGGAGGGCGTACGACGCCTGTCTCGACGGGGTACCGGCCGCAGTTCTACATCCGTACGGCGGACGTGGTCGGGGACGTCGACCTCGGCGAGACGGCGGTCGCCCGGCCCGGGGACACGGTGGACATGACCGTGGAGCTGGGGCGGGAGGTGCCGCTGGAGGCGGGGCTGGGGTTCGCCATCCGTGAGGGCGGCCGGACCGTGGGGGCGGGGACCGTGACCGCCGTGGCGTGAGATCGCGGTGCGTGGGGTGCGGGGATCGTGACCGCCGTGGTGTGAGTCGCGGTCGGTGGGGGGCTGCGGGCCGGTGGGGGCCGGTCGCGCAGTCCCCCGCGCCCCTTGCGGGGCGCCGGAGCGGGCGTCGGGCTGGGGGTCCTCGGGAGGGCGACAATGGTGGGGTGAGTGAATCCATACCCGTCGTCCGGGTCACCGAGCGCGGGACCGCGAAGTTGATGCCCGACGTCGATCGGGAGCGGGCCTGGCTGCTGACCGTCGACGGGGCGCCGCAGTCGTATGTGGATCTCGACGAGCCGACGCATCTCGAGTTCGAGTACGCACGGCGGCTGGGGTACGTCCTGGACACCGTGGCAGAGGCCGGCGCGCCGCTGGACGTGCTGCATCTCGGCGGAGGCGCCTGCACGCTCGCCCGGTACGTGGCGGCGACCAGGCCCGGCTCCCGGCAGGACGTCGTGGACGCCGACCGGGAGCTGCTGGAGCTGGTCACCGAGCATCTGCCGCTGCCGGAACGGGCCGGGATCGCGGTGCACGCCGCCGACGCGCGCGCCTGGCTGGAAGCGGCGCCCGCCGATTCGGCGGACGTGCTGATCGCGGACGTCTTCGGCGGCTCCCGGATCCCCGCGCATCTGACCTCACTGGGGTACGCGAAGGAGGCCGAGCGGGTGCTGCGGCACGACGGGGTCTACCTCGCGAATCTCGCCGACTCCGCCCCCTTCGGCTTCCTGCGTTCGCAACTCGCCACGTTCGCCACGGTGTTCGAGGAGCTGGCGCTCATCGCCGAGCCGGGCGTGCTGCGCGGACGACGGTTCGGGAACGCGGTGCTCGTCGCCTCGCACCGGCCGATCGACGCCGGTGCCCTGGCCCGCCGTACGGCCGCCGACGCCTTCCCGGCGCGGGTCGAACACGGGCCCGCGCTGCGGGAGTTCGTCGGCGCCGCCCGGCCGGTCGGGGACGCGGACGCCGTATCGTCACCCGAGCCCCCCGGCGGAGCGTTCGGGATCGGGTGAGGCGGCCGGCCGCCGCGTGGTCACCGGGACCGTACGCCGGGTGAGGTCGCGGACGTCCGGCACGAGGAGCACCGCGGCCGTGACGGCGACGACCAGCCCCGCGCAGCCCCACAGGGCCGCCCCCCGGCCGACGGCCTGCTCGACGGGGCCTGCCAGCGCCGTCGCCAGGGGCAGCAGCGAGACCGAGCCGAACCAGTCGTACGCCGAGACCCGGGACAGCTTCTCCTCGGGGATCTCCTGGTGCAGCGCGGTCATCCAGGAGACGCCGAAGACCTCGACCGTCGTGCCCGCCACGAACATCACCGCGCACAGGACTCCCACGGGGGCGGGTACCGCGAGCGCCGCGGAGGGCAGGGCGAGCGGGAAGACGCAGAGCGTGCCGACGAACAGGAGCCGGCGGGGTTTCCAGCGGGTCATCAGAAGGGCGCCGGCCACCGTGCCCGCGCCGAACGTGGCCAGCGCCAGCCCCCACGGGCCCGGTCCGCCCAGGCTGTCGCGGGCGACCAGCGGGCCGTAGACCGCGTCGGCGGCGCCCACCACCGCGTTCGCGACGGAGAACTGGACGACGATCCCCCACAGCCAGGGGCGCCCGGTGAACTCCCGCCAGCCTTCCCGGAGGTCGGCCAGCATTCCCCCGCCCGGAACGCGTGGCTGGACATGGCTGACGTCGAGGAACGAGCGCAGCGTACCGGCGACCGCGAACGCCGCCGCGTCCACCGCCAGCACCCAGCCGGGACCCACCGCGGCCACCAGCGCACCGCCCAGGGCCGCGCCTGCCAGGGCGGCGCCCTGCATGGCCATCCGGAACACGGCGAAGGCGCGGCCCGCCTGTTCGCCGCTCACCGAGGACAGCAGCATGCCCTCCGCGGCCGGGCTGAAGAACGCCTGGCCGGTGCCGCCCAGCGCGGTGAGCAGCATCATCTGCCACAGCCGGGGATCGCCGGTCAGCACGAGCACGGCGAAGGTGCCCTGGGAGAGGAAGTTGACGGCGTTGGCCGCGACCATCACGCGGTGACGGGGGAAGCGATCCGCCACCGCCCCGCCGACGAGCAGGAACACCACCAGCGGGAGGGTGCGGGCGGCGGCCACCAGGCCGACGTCCCCGGCGTCGCCACCGGCGTCGAGCACGGCGAACGCGGCAGCGATCAGGGAGCCGTTGGCGCCCAGGCTCGTCACGATCGCCGCCGCGGTCAGCAGGCTGTAGTTGCGGCCCGCCCAGGCGGGTCGGCGCGGGCGGGCGGACGCGCCCGGAGCACCGGGGGAGCCGGTGGAGCCGGGGGAGCCAGTGGAGTCGGAGGCGGAGGTCACCGACCGACTATCCCGGCCGGCAGGCGGCCTTGCCAAACCGTTTCCCGGGCACCGGATCGCCGGGAGACGGTGCCCGGGGCGGCCGTCAGCCCCCGGTCGGGGTGCCGTGCAGCCGCACCGTGCTGAGGATCTTCATGATCGTCGCTGTCGGTACCTCGCCGTTCACTCCCCGGGCGCCGTAGAAGTCCCACGACACCAGGTCGCCCGCCGAGTTCTCGAAGCCGAACGTGATCGCCTTGCCGTCGCCCGCGCACTTGCCCTTCTGCGGGGTGTGCGTCGAACGCGCCCACGCGTAGGCGCCCTTGAGGCCCGACGCGGTGGTGTAGGCGGTGGCCTTCCTGTCGTAGGTGATGCTCTTCCTGTCCGGCTGCGTGTACCCGCCGTACACCCACCACGGGACCTCCCGGACGGCCGCGTCCCCCGGGCTCTTCGCGCCGCTCTCCCCCTTGGTGCCGACCGCCGCCAGGGCCGTGTCCTCGGTCCTGCCGTCCTTGTCGTCGTCGCTCGTGCACCACTTCGACCTGTACTGGGCGGGCGCCGACATCGTGATGATCGGCTTGCCGTCGGTGTCCTCGAAGCCGACGGAGGTTCCCGAGGTCAGCACCTCCCAGTCGGCCGGCACGTCGAAGGCCGTGCCCCACTTGGGGTTCACGACGGTCTTCCAGCCCGCGACCGTCGGCCTCTCGGTCGCGTCGGTTCCGCGCGCGCCGTCGTCCGTCGACCCGGACGACGACGCCGAGGCCGAAGCGGGGACGCTCGGCGAGTGGGTCGCCTGCCGGTTCCTGCCGGTGTCGGCGCCGGCGTCCTCGTCGTGCTTGTTGCCGCCGAGGACCAGGAATCCGGTCACCCCGGCCGTCACCACCACGGCCGTCGCCGCGATGACCGCGACCAGCTTGGTGCGGTCGCCGCCACCGCCCCCGCCCTGTGGTGTCCGCGGAGCGCCGACCGGTGCGGGCGGCCCCCACTGCGGCTGCCCGCCGTACCCGTCCTGCTGCGGGTACTGCTGGTAGCCGGGCTGCTGGTACGGATTCGGTTGCTGGTAACCCGGTTGCCGGTACGGGTTGTTCTGCGGGTACTGCTCGCCCCCTGGCGGCTGCTGTTCTGGCCACATGGCTCGTAACCCTAGTGCCGGGGCGTCCCGGCGGCCGCCCGGCACCTGTGGCGATGCTCACCGCCATGGCGACGGCGAGCACCGTGACGGCTCTGGTCAGAGCTGTCTACTCGTGAGTAACATGCCCGTCATGAGCACTGACCAGATGTCGATCGGCGAGATGCTCGCCGCCACGGTCCCGATGGTGCGGACCCTCAACCTGGAGTACCTGGAGACCACTCCGGAGCGGGCCGTGCTGTCCCTGCCGGACCAGGGCGACTTCCACAACCACATCGGCGGCCCGCACGCGGGCGCGATGTTCACCCTCGCCGAATCCGCGAGCGGCGCCATCGTGCTCGCCGCCTTCGGCGACCAGCTGTCCCGGGCCGTGCCGCTCGCCGTCAGCGCCGAGATCGCGTACAAGAAGGTCGCCCTCGGCCCGGTCAAGGCCACCGCGACGCTGGGCCGCCCGGTCGCCGACGTCGTGGCCGAACTCGACGAGGGCAAGCGCCCCGAGTTCCCGGTCACCGTCGCCATCACGCGCGAGGACGGCGCGGTCACCGGCGAGATGACGGTCGTCTGGACGCTGCGTCCCAACAGCTGACCGGCCTCCCTGAGGGCGTCGCCGGCGGCGGACACCGCCTTCCGCCGCCGGCCGGTCCGGCTCGCGCGGCCGGTTGGTCGGCTTCCGTGGTCGGCCCGGCGGCGGCAGTTCCGGCGGTCGGCCGTTCGCTGCTGTCGCGCTCCGCGTGCTTCCCCCAGTCTTCGGCCGGGGGTGCCCCCGCCCCCTGCGGGGCGGCTCAGGCGACGCGGCTCTCCTCGTGATCGGCCCCCGCTTCCGGCAGGCCCGTCACGAACTCCTTGAGCCACGCGGTGAACGCGGGCCCCAGGTCCGGCCGTTCGCAGGCGAGCCGGACCACCGTGCGCAGATAGTCGGCCTTGTCGCCGGTGTCGTAGCGCAGTCCGTCGAAGACCACCCCGTGCACCGTGCCGGCCGCGGCGAGCTCCTGGAGCGCGTCGGTCAGCTGGATCTCGCCGCCGCGGCCGGGCGCGGTCCGCTCCAGGACGTCGAACACCTGGGGGTCCAGGACGTAGCGGCCGATGACCGCGTAGTTGCTGGGGGCCTTCTCCGCGGACGGCTTCTCCACCAGGCCGGTCACCCTGACCACTCCCTGCTCGCCGGTCGGCTCTATGGCGGCGCAGCCGTAGAGGTGGACCTGCGACGGGTCGACCTCCAGCAGGGCGACCACACTGCCTTCGTACCGGTCACGCACGTCCAGCAGCTGACTGAGCAGCGTCTCGCGGGCGTCGATCAGGTCGTCGCCGAGGAGTACCGCGAAGGGCTGGTCGCCGACGTGGTGCTTGGCGCACAGCACCGCGTGGCCGAGGCCGAGCGGGTCGCCCTGGCGGATGTGGTGGATGTCGGCGAGCCGCGCGGGATCGCGTACGGCGTCCAGGCGCACGGTGTCACCCTTGGCGGCCAGCGCCTGCTCCAACTCGAAGGCGCTGTCGAAGTGGTCCTCGATGGCCCGCTTGTGCCGGCCGGTGACCATGAGGATGTCGTCGAGCCCGGCCTTGGCGGCCTCTTCCACGACGTACTGGATGGCCGGCTTGTCGACGACCGGAAGCATCTCCTTCGGCGTCGCCTTGGTGGCGGGCAGGAACCGGGTGCCGAGCCCGGCGGCCGGCACCACCGCCTTGCGGACCGATCGGGGGGACGCGGGGGCGGGGGAGGAGTGGGGGGCGATCATGCGGCACATGCTGCCCCGCCGGGATGAGAGAGGGCCGGGAGAAACGTGGGAGGTGGCTGTGGACTCCGCGTTCCGGCGCGGGTGACCGAGCGGACGGGACCGGCCAGGAGTTGAAGGTTTCGTGTGGCATCCGGTCCGCGGCGTGCACAAGTTGAAACGGTGCGGCCGCCGAATCCCGGCCGAGTACGGGATACCGACGGTAACTTATCTGAATTTCCCCATCTTTGAACTCTGGTCACTCCAAGTTCTTGTTTCCTGTGAGACGTGTGTGCAAAGGTGAGCCACCCCGCGGGAGGGGTCCGTAGGTCAGTGCGGCCCGGCGGCCGCTCGTTATGGACCCTAAAGGTACGCACCAATCGGCACTGCATTCCGTCAGGGCGCCCATGCACGCCGTCCTGCGGTACGGGAGGAAACAGTTCAGTGCAACCCCCCTACCCCCCACGCCCGCCATATCCGCCTCGCCCCGGCGTGACCCCGGGGGAGTCCGACCGCGATCTCATCGCGCAGCTCACCGGTGCCCCTGCGGCCAGACACCATGCCGTCGCCCTGCTGCTGGCCCGGCACTGGCGCGCCACCTGCGACTACGCCGTCGTCTGTCTCGCTGCCGCCACGCCCACCGCGCAACTCGTCGCCAGCGCCGCCTTCGAGCGGGTCCTCGGCAGGCTGGCCGGTGGCGCGGTGGGCGGGGCCCTGCGCCCGCAGCTGCTCGTGGCGGTGCGGGAGACGGTCCGCGCGTGGGCCGCCGACGAAGCCGTTTCCATCGTCGCACCGGAACTGCGCAAGACCACCGGCGGTCGCGGACTCAGCGCCGCGAGGCCCGGCACCCCCGAAAGGAGGCAACTCGCCGAGCGCGCTTTCCAGGCCCTTCCGGGAGCTTCGCAATGCCTGCTCTGGCACTGTGAGGTCGAAGGTGAATCCATAAACATACCGGCTGGTCTGCTAGGGGTCGACGCGGTCACCGCCACGGCCGCCCTCGACCAGGCCCGCGAACAATTCAGGACCGGATTGGTGCGCGCCCACCGGGAACTCGCGCCCTCGAAGGAATGCCGCTTCTACAACCGGCTCCTCGACGTTCCCATTCGCCGCGGCGGCTCTTTGCTCCCCGATGTGCAACGGCATCTGACCGACTGCCGGTACTGCCGGCACGCCGCCGAACAGCTCAGCCATTTCGACGGCGGTCTGGAGGTGCTGCTCGCCGAAACCGTGCTCGGCTGGGGTGCCCGCCGCTACCTCGACACGCGGGCCGGCCGCGGCGCGGTCGTCGAGGCCTGGGCGCCCGGCGGCGAACCCGCGCCGGCACACGCACCCGTGTCCGTACCCGCGGCGGCGCACGGCGGGCGGCATCGCATCGTCCCCGACACCGGACGGCGCAAGGCCGTGCTGGCCGCTGTCGGCCTGGTCTCCCTCGCTCTGCTCGCCACGGTGCTGGCGACCAGAAGCTGGTCCGACGACAACGGCGTCCCCCGCCCCGGCGCCACCACCTGGGGAGCACCCGGCGGCGGAGCCACCCGGCCCGGCGCCACCGCGCACCCGCCCTCCTCCGGCTCCCCCTCCACGGCCTCCGTGGGCGAGCCCGTCGAGGTCGCCCACGGCCGGTTGCGCAGCCTTGCCGCCGGGCACGGCCGGGACGCCGGGCGCTGCGTCGACGTGCACGGGGGCGAGCGTGGCCTGCGGGTGGGCGCGGACCTGCGGCTCGCCCCCTGTTCGGGCGCCGGGTCCCAGCAGTGGTCGTACCAGGACGACGGCATGCTGCGCAGCGCGCTCGACCCCACCCTGTGCCTCGTCGCCGACCCCGGTGCGCACCGCGTCGTGGTCTCGGGCTGCCTGGTGCACGCGGGGGAGGTCTCGTACGACCTGACGGTGCGCGGCGAACTGCTGCTGCACTGGGACAGGGACCTCGCGCTGGCGGCGGACGGCACGCGGGTGGTCGTGACGAAGCGGAACGGGTCGGTGCGGCAACGGTGGGTGCTGGAGTCCGGGAGCGGCGGCGGGTCGAGGACGCCGGAGGTCACGCCTCCGGTCGCGTCGGTGCCGGGCGGGACCGGGCCGGCGGGGACCGCCGCGCCGCCGCCCGCTCCGGGAGAGCGGTCCGCCGAGCCGGGGGAGCCGTACGGCACCCGGGTCGCACAGGTCGCTGCCCGGCAGCGTCCCGTCGCCGTCACCCCGACCCTGCCCGGCCTGCCCGCGCATCCGAGGCCGTCGGGCTCGGGCTCGGTCCTCGTGGCGGCCGGCGATGTCCGGCACGCTGTGCAGGCTGTACCGGTCACGGTGAGCGACGTCCTGCACTCGGTTCCCGACATCGCGAGCGGAGTGGGCGGAGTGGGCGGAGTGGGCGGAGTGAGCCGCCTGCTGGGCTGACGTCAGAAGGCCCACGGCCGCGTGGTGGTGCGGCCCCCGCGTCGGGCGTTCGCGCAGTGGTTGCTGCGCAGACCCCCGTCCCGTCCGGCGTCCGGCTGACGCAGGCCAGGACTGCCCGGCCTCGACCGCGCCACGCACCCCTTCACTCGCCCGGGGAAGGCATCCGCCCCCTCTCGCTCCCCGCCCCGGTGGACCGGCCCCGCCGGCTGTCGCTCGTCCCCGCATGCGGTTCTTGTCGGCGCCGGTTCCTTTTCTTGTTCGGATCGTTGACACGAGTCACCACCGGATCTACGTTTCCGACGCGCCGGTGGTACCGCTGACTGTTCGTCAAGGCACTCTGAGAGATGGGGTGTTCACAGGCCGAACGCGCTTCGGGGGCTGCCTGCGGCGTCTTCGCGGTCCACATCGTCGTGCCCGCACACCGAAGGAGTGACGGCCATGTCCGAAACCGTCTCCCGACGATCCGCCCTGCGTCTCACGGCCGGTGCCGTCGCGGTCGCCGCCGCGGCCACCGGCGGACTCGTCCCCCTCACGCCCGCCGCGGCGGCGGACAGACCCGAGGCCGGGGCAGGGCCCCGCGTCGAGCGACTGCTCGCCAGGCTCACGCTCGACGAGAAGATCTCCCTCCTGCACGGGGCCGACGACCCCGACTCGCTCGGCCAGGCCGGCTACGTGCCCGGCGTCCCCCGGCTGAACATCCCGCCCCTCAGACTCGCCGACGGCCCGGCCGGCGTCCGTATCACCGCGCACGCCACCGCGCTGCCCGCCCCTGTGCTGCTCGCCTCCGCCTTCGACCCCGAACTGGCCCGCCGCTACGGTCAGGTGATCGGCCGCGAGGGCCGCGCCCTCGGCCAGGACGTGCTGCTCTCCCCGATGGTCAACCTCATCCGGACCCCCTACGCGGGCCGCAACTTCGAGACGTTCAGCGAGGACCCACTGCTCGCCTCCGACCTGGTCGCCGCCGAGATCCGGGGCATCCAGGGCGAGGGCCTGATCGCGACCGTCAAGCACTTCGCCCTCAACAACCAGGAGCGGGACCGCAACACGATCGACGTGCACGCGGGTGAACAGACCATGCACGAACTCGAACTGCGCGGCTTCGAGGCGGCGGTGGATGCCGGCACCGGCGCGGTCATGGGCTCCTACAACCGGGTCAACTCCACCTTCGCCTGCGAGAACACCACCCTGCTCACCGACATCCTCCGCGATCAGTGGGGCTTCGCGGGCTGGGTGATGACCGACTGGTTCGCCGCCCACAGCACCGTCGCCGCGATCACCGCCGGGCTCGACATGGAGATGCCCGACGGCACGTACTTCGGGACGGCCCTCAAGTCGGCGGTGCGGAACGGCAGCGTGCCCGAACGGTACGTCGACCGGGCGGTACGGCGGATCCTCTCGGTGATGGACCGCTTCGGCCTCCTCGACGGCAGCGCCCCGCCCCGGCCCGGCCGCGACGCCGCGGCGGGCGCCGCCGTGGCCCTGGAGGTCGCCAAGGCGGGCGCCACCCTGCTGCGCAACGAGCACGGCGCACTGCCCCTGGACGGCGGCAGCATCGCGGTGATCGGGCCGACCGGCTCGCTGCCCTTCGTCAGCGGCGGCGGCAGCGCCCACGTCGTCCCCGACCACGCCGACAGCCCTCTCGACGCCATCAAGGCCCGCAACCGCGGCCCGGTCGCCTACGCCCTCGGCGAGGACCTGTTCGGCAAGGCCCTGCCGGCCGATGCCCTCAGCCCCGGCTTCACCAGCGAGGGACAGCAGGTAGGGGCCGGGAAGCAGTGGGCGTACGACGGCACGCTCACCGTCGCCGAGAACGACGAGTGGACCTTCGTGCTCCAGTTCTCCTCCGCGCCCACCGCCCGCCCCAAGGTCCTGCTCGACGGCGAGGAGCTCTTCCCGCTCGCGGCCGGATACGGCGAGTACTTCTCGGGCGGCCTGGTCGCCACGGCCCCCGACGGCCTGGGCGTGCGCCGCAGGACGCTTCGACTGGCCCGCGGCGCCCACACGGTGAAGATAACCGCGGACGGCGGCGACTCGGGGCTGCTGTTCCGGCTGCGCCGCATCACCGGTGTGACCCGTGCCCAGGACGTCGCCGGCGCGGTCGCCGCGGCCCGAGCGGCCCGTCACGTGGTGCTGTTCGCCTACGAGGACGCCACCGAGGGCCTCGACCGCACCACCGTCGCCCTGCCCGGCCACCAGGAACAGCTGATCCGCGCGGTGACGGCGGCCAATCCGCGCACCACCGTCGTCCTCAACACCTCCTCGTGCACCTCGATGCCGTGGCTGGCCGGGACCGGAGCCGTGCTCCAGATGTACTACCCCGGCCAGGAGGGCGCGGCCGCCACCGCCGCCGTCCTCTTCGGCGACAGCGACCCGGGCGGACGTCTCACCCAGTCCTTCCCCGCCGACGACGACCACCACCCGGTGGCCGGCGATCCGCGCCGCTACCCCGGCGTCGACGGTGTGGAGGAGTACTCGGAGGGCATCCACGCCGGCTACCGCTGGTACGACGCACGGGGCGTGCGGCCCCTGTTCCCCTTCGGGCACGGGCTGTCGTACACCTCCTTCGCCTACTCCGACGCGCGGGCGCGCTGGACGCACGGCGGGCTGGAGGTCGTCTTCACCGTGCGCAACACCGGGCGCCGCACCGGGATCGCGGTGCCGCAGGTGTACGTCGGGCCCTCCCCGCACCTCCGAGTCGACCAGGCCGTCAGGGTGTTGGGCGGCTACCGGCGACTGGAGCTGCGGGCCGGGGAGCGCCGGCGGGTGACCGTACGGATCGCCGCGCGCACCCTGTCGTCCTGGGACGCCCGGCACCATCGCTGGACGCTCGGCACCGGCCGGCGGACCGTCTGGGTCGGCGCCTCGTCGGGCGACCTGAGGGCACGCACCGCCGCGTGGGTGGGTGACGGCGGCCGGGCTTGAGTTCCTGTCGGCGAACGGCCGGGGAGCAGGGCTCTCCGGCCGTTTACTTCAAGGGTTTACAAGGATTTTCCCCACCGTGTGTTTCATTTCAAGCGATGTGGTTGACGGCAGGTTTTTGTCAGGATGGTGTGAAGCCTGACGCAGTGGTGCTCGGCTCGGGTTTCCGGTGTGCCACGATCGAGCCAGTAGGCCGAAGTCATCCCGAATTTACAGAGCTCGGCGAGGCCGCACTGCGTGTTGCGCCGCGGTGAGTGCCGGGTGAATGGCCAGGGCGCTTTGACGGGCTTGTGACGGTGTGCCGCCGGCGATCCGGGCGTCGAAGGGGCACCGGTCCGCAGTGGATTGCTCGGTTTTTCGGCTCTTGCGGTGAATTCCTCCCGCTGGCCGAATCAATGCTACCGGACATGACGACTCCCCTCCGTTATTGACCCGCGAGTAATGAACTCGCTAGTTTCCGGGGGCCTCACCAGAGCATTCCGCCGCGCACCTCCCCCACCGTGCTGTCCTCCCGATTATTCGGAGCGTCATGACGTCCCCTGTGCGTGCCGTCGATCTGATCATGTGCATCACCCCATTCGGAGCACCCGATGCCAGGCTCGCCACAGCGGTCTGTGCCGCCGGCGGACTCGGCGTCCTCGACCTGGGCCGCGGCGACCGAAGAACCCGGGAGGCCCTGGCCCGGCTGAGACGGGCGGCACCGGGGCCGTACGGCGTGCGGGTCGCCGCAGGCTGTGCCCTCACCCCGGACGAGCTCGGCCCGGCGCCCGACACGGTGGTCCGGGCCGCCGACGCACCCTGGACGGTCGCCGAACTCGTCCCGCACACCCGTGTGCTGGCCGAGGTGACCGACCTGGCCGAGGCGCGCGCGGCGGTCGCGGCCGGAGCGCACGGGCTGATCGCCCGGGGCGGCGAGAGCGGCGGCCGGGTCGGCGAGCTGAGCACCTTCGTCCTGCTGCAACAGCTGCTCGGCGCAACCGAGTTGGACGTGCCGGTCTGGGCCGCCGGCGGCATCGGACCGCACACGGCGGCAGCCGCGGTGGCCGGCGGCGCGGCCGGGGTGGTCCTCGACAGTCAACTGGCCCTGCTCGCCGAGTCCCGGCTCCCCGAGGCGACGGCGGCCGCACTGCGCTCCCTGGACGGCTCCGAGACGGCGGTGGTGGCCGGGTACCGGGTCCTGCACCGCCGGGGTCCGGACGCCGTGCGCGCTCCCGCCGACGACCCGGCCGCGGTCGCCGGGCTGCTCGGCGCCGAGGACCCGCACACCCAGCTGCTCCCGGTGGGCCAGGACGGCTTCCTCGCCGCGCGGTTCGCCGAGCGGTGGGGTGATGTGCGGCGGACGGTACGGGAGCTGACGGCGGCGATACGCGTGGACGCGGGCGCCGGCGAGGCGCTGCGGCCCGGCACCTCCGCCATGAGCCGTGCCCTCGGCACCCTGCTGCCCGTCGCGCAGGGTCCGATGACCCGGGTGAGCGACCGGGCCGCCTTCGCGGCGGCCGTCGCCGACGACGGGGCGCTGCCCTTCCTGGCCCTGGCCCTCGCCGACGGCGCCCGCACCCGCGAGATGCTGACCGAGGCCAAGGCCGCGCTCGGCGGACGGCCCTGGGGCGTCGGCGTGCTGGGCTTCGCGCCCGAGGAGCTCAGGAACGCCCAGCTCGAAGCGGTACGGGAACTGCGGCCCAGCCACGTCATCGTCGCCGGCGGCCGGCCCGCTCAGGCCGAGGCGCTGGAGCGGGCCGGGATCAGCACCTTCCTGCACGTGCCCTCGCCGGGACTGCTGCGGCAGTTCCTGGAGGCGGGGGCACGCAAGTTCGTGTTCGAGGGCTCCGAGTGCGGCGGTCACGTCGGACCGCGCGCGAGCTTCCCGCTCTGGGAGGCCCAGCTGGCGGTCCTGGAGGACCTCCCGGACGTCGAGGGCGTGGAGGTGTTCTTCGCGGGCGGCATCCACGACGAACGCTCGGCGGCGATGGTCGCCGCGCTCGCCGCGCCGCTCACCGCCCGGGGCGCGGCCGTCGGCCTGCTCATGGGCACCGCCTATCTCTTCACCGAGGAGGCCGTGGACCGGGGCGCGATCCAGCCGCTGTTCCAGCGCCAGGTGATGGCGGCCGCCACCACCGCCCTCCTGGAGACCGCTCCAGGCCACGCCACCCGCTGCGTGCCCAGCCCGTTCACCTTCAACTACCGCGAGCTGGAGGCGGAGTTGCGCGACAGCGGGGTACCGGACCGGCGGGTGTGGGAGGAGCTGGAACGGCTCAACGTCGGCCGGCTGCGCATCGCCAGCAAGGGTGTCGACCGCACCGCTGACGGCCGGTTGACCCCGGTCGACGAACAACGACAGTTCTCCGACGGGATGTTCATGGCGGGCGAGGTCGCCGTCCTGCGCTCGGCGACCACCACCGTGGCTGCCCTGCACCACGCCGTGACCGACAGAGCCGCCGACTTCCTGGCCCGGCGGACGGCTCCCGAGGAACAGACGGAGCCCTCCGCCCCGGCCCCGCTCGACATCGCGATCGTGGGTATGGCCTGCATGTTCCCCGACGCTCCCGACCTTGCCGCGTTCTGGGCGAACGTGGTCGCTGGCCATGACGCGGTGACCGAGGTGCCGGTGGAGCGCTGGGATCCGGCCGTGCACCACGCGGAGGGCGCCACGGCGTCGAAGTGGGGCGGCTTCCTGCCGCCGATTCCCTTCGACCCGCTGAGCTACGGCATCCCGCCCGCCTCTCTCGGTCATGTCGAGCCGGTGCAGTTGCTGGCCCTGGAGGCGGCCCGGCGTGCCCTGCAGGACGCCGGATACGGGGAGCGGGGGCGGACCTTCGACCGCTCGCGCACGTCCGTGGTCTTCGGCGCCGAGGCCGGTAGCGACCTGTCCAACGCGGCCACCCTGCGCGCGGTCCTGCCCTCCTACTACGGCAAGGTGCCCGACGGCCTCGACGAGCAGCTGCCCCGGCTCACCGAGGACTCCTTCCCGGGCATGCTCGCCAACGTCATCTCCGGACGGATCGCCAACCGTCTCGACCTGGGCGGCGCCAACTACACCGTGGACGCGGCCTGCGCCTCCTCCCTGGCCGCCGTCGACGTGGCCTGCAAGGAACTCACCGCCGGCACCAGCGACGTCGTCCTGTGCGGTGGCGCGGACCTGCACAACGGCATCAACGACTACGTCCTGTTCTCCTCGGTGCACGCCCTCTCGCCGACGGGGCGCTCCCGTGCCTTCGACGGCTCGGCCGACGGCATCGCACTGGGTGAGGGCGTGGCGTGTGTCGTGCTGAAGCGGCTGACCGACGCCGAGCGCGACGGCGACCGGATCTACGGTGTGATCAAGGGGCTGGGTGCGTCCAGCGACGGCCGTTCCCTGGGCCTGACCGCGCCCCGGCCCGAGGGGCAGCGGGCCGCGCTGCTGCGGGCGTACCGCAGCGCCGGTATCTCCCCGGCCCGGGTCGGCCTGGTCGAGGCGCACGGCACCGGGACCGTCGTCGGTGACCGTACCGAACTCACCATCCTCAGCGAGGTGTTCGCGGAGGCGGGTGCGGACAACGGTGGTTGTGCGCTCGGGTCGGTGAAGTCCCAGATCGGGCACACCAAGTGTGCCGCAGGGCTTGCCGGCCTGATCAAGACCACCCTCGCCCTGCACACCGGCGTCAAGCCGCCCACCCTGCATCTGGACCGTCCCAACCCGGCGTGGAAGGAAGCGGACAGTCCGTTCGCCTTCCACACCGAGGCGCGGCCCTGGGCGGCTCCGGCTGGCGAACGGATCGCGGGGGTCAGCGCGTTCGGCTTCGGCGGTACCAACTTCCACGTGGTGCTGGCCGCCTACGACGGCGCCGTACCGCCGGAGCAGGGGCTGGAGGTCTGGCCGGCTGAGCTGTTCGTGTTCCGCGGCCGGGACGAGCAGGCCGCCCACCGGGGCGTCGAGGAGATCCTCCGGGCCGCCGACAGCGGGGCCTGGCGGTTGCGGGACCTGGCGCTGGCCGCGGCCCGCCGCGCGGACGCCTCCCACGAGGCGGTACGCGCCGCGGTGGTCGCGAGCGACGTGGCGGGACTGACCGGACAACTGCGCCGCGTCCTCGCGGGCGAGCACGACCCGGCCGCCGGCATCCGTCTCGCCGGACCGCGGCCGGACTCCGAAGCCGACGGCAAGGTCGCCTTCCTCTTCCCCGGCCAGGGCAGCCAGCGCCCCGGCATGCTCGCCGACGTCCTCATCGCCTTCCCCGAACTGCAGCACTACCTCCAGCTCGGCCGCGCCCACGCGGACACGCTCTACCCGCCCGCCGCCTTCGACGACGACACCCGCGAGCGCCGCCGGGCCGCCCTCACCGACACCCGCGCCGCCCAGCCCGCCCTCGGCATCACCGGACTCGCCGCCCACGCCTTCCTGACCGCGGCCGGTGTCCGCCCGGACATGGCCGCCGGACACAGCTACGGCGAACTCGTCGCCCTCAGCGCGGCCGGTGCGCTCACCCCCGAGACGCTGCTGGAGCTGAGCGCCGAACGTGCGGCCGCGATCCTGGCCGCCGCCGGCGACGAACCCGGCACCATGGCCGCCGTGTCCGGCCCGGCGGACGACGTCGAGCGCGCGTTGCGGACGGCCGGCGCGCCGGCCGGCGTGGTCGTGGCCAACCACAACTCGCCCCGGCAGACGGTCATCTCCGGCCCCACGGAGGAAGTGACCGAAGCCGTACGGCTGTTGCGCGCGGCCGGCCTCGGTGCCAAGCGGATCCCGGTCGCCTGCGCCTTCCACAGCCCGGTGGTGGCCGGGGCGGGGGACCGGTTCGCCGAAGTCCTCGCGGACGCGGCCGTACGGCCGCCCGAGTTCCCGGTGTGGTCCAACCGCACGGCGGCCCCCTACCGGCCCGACGCCGACGCGGTACGCGCCGAGCTCGCCGCTCAGATCGGTTCCCCGGTGGCCTTCGCCGCCCAGATCGAGGCGATGTACGAGGCCGGGGCCCGCGTCTTCGTGGAGGCCGGGCCAGGAACCGTCCTCACCCGGCTCGTCGGGCAGATCCTCGGTGACCGCCCGCACACCACCGTGGCCTGCGAACCCCGTGCCGGCAGCGGCCTGCGCGGCTGGCTCGACGCCCTGGCCCAGCTGGCCGTGGCCGGCGCACCGGTGGGCACCGCCTGGCTGCTGCGCGGCCGGGACGCCGTGGACGCGCTGCGCACCCCGGCGCCGAAGCGGCCCGGCTGGACGGTGGACGGACAGCTGGTGCGCACCGCCGCCGGAGACCTCCTGCCCGGTGCCCTCGCACCGGCCCGACGAGTCGTGGAGACGACGACAGTGACGACGAACCCGCCGCACGGCGCCCCGGCCGACCGGGACGCGCTGATCTCCGAGTTCCTGCGCACCAGCCGGGAGATGATCGCCGCCCAGCGCGATGTGCTGCTCACCTACTTCGGGACGACCCAGGCGCAGGTGCCGGCCGCACCGGTGCTCGTGCAGCTGCCGGCGGCCGAAGCGGTCGTACCGCAGCCCCGGCCGACGGAACCCGCACCCACACCCGCTCTCGCCCCCGCCCCGGTGGCCGAACCCCCGAACGCGGCGCCCGACGTCGAGCGGGTCGTCCTGGAGATCATCAGCGAGCGCACCGGCTACCCCGTGGACATGATCGAGCCCGACCTCGATCTGGAAGCCGACCTGAGCATCGACTCGATCAAGCGGGCCGAGATCGCCGGCGAGCTGGCGAAGCGGCTGGGGATCGCGGGCGGTGCGGAGACCCTGGACGACGCCGAGCTGGAGGAGCTGGCCAAGGCGCGGACGGCGGCGGCCGTCACGGGATGGCTGCGGGCACGCGTCGGCACCGGGGCGCAGGAGACGGCCACGGCTCCGGTCGTACCGGCCCCGGCCGCCGACGACGGGACGGCCGCCGCGCCCGAGCCGTCGGCTGCCGCCGTGCCCGGTCACGGCGTACCGGAGCCCGCGCCCCACCCCGCCGCGGCCGACGAGCTCCCCGCGGGCGTGGCGCCGAAGCGGTTCGAGATGCGGCCGGTGGCGCTGGCGCAGCCGGATGCCGTGGCCGACCCGGCCGCCGTGCTGTCCGGCAGGCGGTTCGTCGTCCTCGGGGACGGCGCGCACCTGGTGGCACGGCTGGCCGGGTACGGCGCGGAGGCGGTGACGGCGGACGCCGGCCACCTGCTCGGGGAGGCGGACGGAGCCGTGGACGGCGTGCTGTATCTGGGCGCGCTGCCCGGCAGTGACACGCCCCTGCTGCCCGACGCCTACCCGGTGCTGCGGGCGGCCCTGGCGCGTGGCCCGCGCTGGCTGCTGGCCGCCCGCCCCGCCGACGGCGCGGACGCGGTGCGCTCGGCCGGGCTGCACGGGCTGTTCAGGACCGCGGCCCGGGAGTACCCGGACACCGTCGCCCGAGTGGTGACCCTTGAGGACAACGCCCCGGAGGCCGTCGCCGACGCGCTGCTCGCCGAGCTGCTCGCACCCGAGTCCGTGCCGGTCGTCCTGCGCACGACCACCGGCCGGCAGGGCCTCGAACTGGTCGAGGCGCCGCCCGGCGCGCTGGCCACCAACGGCGCCGGACCGGCCGGCGCGGGAGCCGCCGAGGCCGCCGCCCTCGGCCTGGACCGGGACTCGGTGGTGCTGCTGGTCGGTGGCGCCCGGGGCATCACCGCGAAGTTCGCGGTCGCCCTCGCCGCCGCCTGCCGCTGCCGGATCGAACTCCTCGGCCGCACCCCCGCCCCCACCGGCCCCGAGGCCCCGGACACCGCCGTCGCCCGCACCCCCGCGGAACTCCGCGCCGCGCTCGCCGCCCGCGGTGGCCTGCGGCCCGCCGAGATCAACCGGGCGGCCGAACTGGTCCTGGCCCAGCGGGAGATCACCGCCACCCTCGACGAACTCGCCGCGCTGGGCAGCGAGGCCCGCTACCGTGCCGTCGACTTCCGCGACCACGACGCCGCGCTCCAGGCCGTCAAGGAGATCCACGCCGACCACGGCCGCCTGGACGGGGTCGTGTTCGCGGCCGGGGTGATCGAGGACCGGCTGATCGCCGAGAAGACCCCCGAGTCCTTCCAGCACGTGTACGACACGAAGGTGAACGGCGCCCGGACACTGCTGGCGGCCCTGGACGAACTGCCCGACAAACCCGGCTTCATGGTGCTGTTCGGCAGCATCTCGGCCGTGCTCGGCAACCGCGGCCAGGCCGACTACGCCGCCGCCAACGACGCCCTGGAGAGCCTCGGTGCCGGCTGGGCGGAGCGCACCGGGAACCGCGCGCTGACCGTGCACTGGGGGCCGTGGGCGCCGACCGGTGGCCACACGGGCATGGTGAGCCCGGAACTCGGGCGCGAGTACGGGCGGCGCGGGATCCAGCTGATCGACCCGGAGGAGGGCACCGCCGCGCTGCTGCGGGAGCTCGCCTGGGGCCAGGAGTCCGTGCGGGCCGTCGTCTACACCGCCTCGGGCTGGTGACATGAGCGACGACGACCGTCGGACACCGGTGGCGATCGTGGGCATGGCGGTGCTGTTCCCCGGTGCCGCGGGCCTCGACGCGTACTGGCGGAACCTGCAGAGCGGCACGGACGCCATTACCGACGTGCCGGACGGACGCTGGGACGCCGACTACTACCGGCCCGGGACGGCGGCCGGGCCCGCCGTCCCCGACCAGGTGTACTGCCGGCGCGGCGGCTTCGTGGACGCGCTGGCCGAGGTGGAGGTCACCCGGTACGGGATCATGCCGAACTCCGTGGCCGGCACCGAACCCGACCAGCTCATCGCCCTCGACGTGGCCGCGGCGGCGATCGCGGACGCGGGCGGCGCGGACCGGCTGCCCGACCGGCACCGGATCGGCGTGGTGCTGGGCCGGGGCGGCTATCTCACCCCCGGCCTGGTCCGGCTCGACCAGCGGGTCCGCACGGCCGGGCAACTGGTGCGTACCCTGGGCGAGTTGGTGCCCGACCTCACCCCGGGCCAACTGGCACGCGTGCGCGAGGCGTTCACCGAGCGCCTCGGTCCCGCCAGCCCCGAGTCCGCGATCGGCCTGGTGCCCAACCTGGCCGCCTCGCGCATCGCCAACCGCCTCGACCTGCGCGGCCCCGCCTACACCGTGGACGCCGCCTGCGCCTCCTCCCTGGTCGCCGTCGACCAGGCCGTCACCGAACTGGCCGCCGGGCGCTGTGACGTGATGCTCGCCGGGGGAGTGCACCACTGCCACGACATCACCCTGTGGAGCGTCTTCTCCCAGCTGCGCGCGCTCTCCCCGAGCCAGCGCATCCGCCCCTTCCACCGCGACGCCGACGGCATCCTCATCGGCGAGGGCACCGGAGTCGTCGTCCTCAAGCGCCTCGCGGACGCCGAACGCGACGGCGACCGCGTCTACGCCGTGATCCGCGGCACCGGCGTCGCCAGCGACGGCCGCACCGCCGGACTCGTCAACCCCGACCCCGGCGGCCAGACCCACGCCGTACGCCAGGCCTGGCACGCGGCGGGCCTCGACCCCGCAGCCCCGCACTCGGTCGGCCTGCTGGAGGCGCACGGCACCGCCACCCCGGCCGGTGACACGGCCGAACTGGCCACACTGGCCCAGGTGTTCGGACCGAACCCCGGAGGCGAGCGGGCCGTGCTGGGCTCGGTGAAGTCGATGATCGGGCACACCATGCCGGCCGCCGGCGTCGCCGGGCTGGTCAAGGCCGCCCTCGCGCTCCACCACGCCACCCTGCTGCCCACCCTGCACTGCGACGACCCGCACCCGGCCCTAGCCGCCACCCGCTTCCGCACGCTGGACCGGGCCGAGCCCTGGCGGACCACGGCGGAGCAGCCGGTGCGCCGGGCCGGGGTGAACGCCTTCGGGTTCGGCGGGATCAACGCCCATGTGGTGCTGGAGGAGGCCCCGGGCAACCGTGCCACCGCCGTCGGCCGCGGCACGGGCAGCACGGTCGGCACGGGAGCACGCCGCACGGAAGGCACCCAGCCCCGCGTCGCCGAGGTCACCGAACCCGAGCGCGTCCTCCTGCTCGCCGCCGGCACCCCTGAACAGATGACCGCGATCCTCGCCGCCGACGACTCCGCCGTCCTCGCCGCCGGCCTCGCGCCGGAAGAGACCCACCCCGAGGCGGGCCCGGTCCGCCTCGGCATCGTCGACCCCACCGCCAGGCGGCTCGCGCTCGCCCGGCGCGCGGTCGGCAAGGGCCGCGCCTGGCAGGGCCGCAACGACGTGTGGTTCCGCCCCGCCGCGCTGCTGCGCCCCGGCAAACTGGCCTTCGTCTTTCCCGGTCTGGAAGGCGAGTTCACTCCCCGCGTCGACGACATCGCCGCCCATTTCGGCCTCCCCACCGTCACCGGCCCCGCCACGGACGCCGTGCGGGTCGGGGACGTGGGCCGTCACGGGTTCGGTGTCGTCGGCGTGGGGCGGCTGCTCGACGGCGCGCTGCGCCGGATGGGCGTGGTGCCGGACGCGGTCGCCGGGCACAGCGTCGGCGAGTGGACGGCGATGGTGGCCGCCGGGCTGTACGCGGGGGACCAGGTCGACGCGTTCATGGCCGGGTTCGACCCCGACGCGGTCACCGTCCCGGGCCTCGCCTTCGCCGCCGTGGGCGCCCCCGCCGACCGGGTCCTCGCCGCACTCCACGCGGACCGGACGGACGCCGGGATCGTCCTCTCCCACGACAACGCCCCGAACCAGTCGATGGTCTGCGGCCCGGACCGGGCCGTGGCGGACTTCGTCCGCGCCTTCCGGGCCGACGGCGTGCTGTGCCAGGTGCTGCCGTTCCGGTCCGGTTTCCACACCCCGATGCTGGCGCCGTACCTGGCCCCCATCCGGGAGTCCGCCGAGCGCTTCCGGCTGCACCGGCCGACGGTCCCGGTCTGGTCCGGCACCACCGCGGCCCCCTTCCCCGCGGCCGAGGCGGAGGTACGCGAACTCTTCGTCCGGCACCTGCTGGAGCCGGTCCGGTTCCGGCAGCTGGTCGAGGCCCTGTACGCCGCCGGGCACCGGGTCTTCGTCCAGACCGGCCCCGGCCAGCTGGCCTCCCTGATCGGCGACACCCTCGGCGACCGCGACCACCTCGCCGTCGCCGCCAACTCCCCGCACCGCACCGGGCTCGCCCAACTCCGGCGCGTGGCAACAGCGTTGTGGACCGCCGGTGCCGCTGTCGCACCGGCGTTGCCCGCGGCGGCCGGACCAGCGCTGCCCGGGGCGGCCGCCTCGGCCCGGCGGCGGCCGCCCGTCAGACTCGACCTGGGCGGCGCGCTGGTGTCCCTGGACGGTTCCGAACTCGCCGGACTGCGCACGGCCTTGGGCAGCAGACGGCCCCCCGCCGGACCGTCCCCGCTGGACGACCTCGCCGCCCGCGTCCCGGCCGCCGCCGAACTCGACGCGTTGCTGCGGGAGACGGCGGACACCGCGGCGGCCGTCCTCACCGCGATCCGCACCGCGCCCGGCACCACGGCCGCAGGCACCGCCCGAGCCCTGCCCCGCACCCCGGTCCCCGGCACCGCCCGAGCCCTGCCCCGCACCGCGGCCCCTGCTCCGCCAGCGCCCCGGCCCACCGCGCCCCCCGTCCCCGACTCCCGCACCACCACCCTCCGGGTGTCCCCGGAGGCGATGCCGCACCTCCTCGACCACTGCTTCTTCCCGCAACGCCCCGGCTGGCCCGACACCGAGGACCGCTGGCCGGTGGTCCCCGCCACCACGATCGTCCAGCACATGACGGACGCGGCCGAGCAGGCCACCGGACTGCGGGCGGTGGCCCTGCACGGCGCCCGCTTCGACCGCTGGCTCACCGCCACACCCCCGGTCGACGTCCCGGTCACCGTCACCCCCGAAGGGCCCGGACGTGTCGCGGTCACCTTCGGACCCACCGCCCGCGCGGTCGTGGAGGTGGCTCCGGAATACGCCCCGCCGCCGTCGGACCCGGCCAGGCCCCCGGCCGCCGAGCGCACCCCCGACCACACCGCCGCCGAACTGTACGCCGACCGCTGGATGTTCCACGGCCCGGCGTTCCAGGGTGTCACCGAGCTCACCGCGATCGGTGACCGGCACGTCCGCGGGGTGATCACGACCCCCGTCGCGCCGGGTGCGCTGCTGGACAACGTCGGCCAGCTCCTCGGCTACTGGATCATGTCCACCCGCACCGAGCGGACCGTCGTCTTCCCGGTGCAGTTGCGGGAGACGCGCTTCCACGGTCCGCATCCCGCCCCCGGCACCGAGGTCGGCTGCCTGGTGCGGATCACCTCGCTCACCGACACCGTCCTGGAGGCGGACGTGGAGCTCACCGTCGGCGGCCGGGTGTGGGCCCGGATCGACGGCTGGCAGGACCGTCGCTTCGACAACGACCCGCACACCCGCCCCGTCGAGCGCTTCCCGGAGCGCAACACCCTCTCCGAGGCCCGGCCCGGCGGCTGGACCCTGCTCCACGAACGCTGGCCGGACCTCGCCTCCCGAGAGCTGATCATGCGCAACTCTCTGGGCGGAGCTGAGCGTTCGGAGTACGCGGAACGCCCACCGCGCGGCCGCCGGCAGTGGCTGCTGGGCCGGATCGCCGCCAAGGACGCGGTACGGCAGTGGCTCTGGCAGCACGGCGAGGGTCCGGTCTTCCCGGCCGAACTCCGGGTCCGCAACGACGCCGTGGGGCGCCCGTACGTGGTCGGCGTGCACGGCCGCACCCTGCCCGACCTGGACGTCTCGCTCGCCCACCGGGCCGAGGCGGCGGTGGCGATCGTACGTCCGCACACCCCCGGCCCCGGTCCTGGCATCGACCTCGAAGAGGTCACCGAACGCGACCCGGCGGCCATGGCGGCCGCGCTGGGCACGGACGAACTCCGGCTGCTGCACACCCTTGCCGCGGACGGTTCGGCGGCTGTGTGGTTCACGCGGTTCTGGGCCGCCAAGGAGGCCGTCGCCAAGGCGGAGGGCACCGGATTCGACGGCCGGCCACGGGACTTCACCGTCCTGGAGGCGACCCCGGACGGCAGCCGGCTGCTGGTCTCGGGCCGGCTGGAACGCGCCTACCCGGTGCACTGCGCGCCGGTCCGCAATCCCCCCGCACTGCCGGACCGCGACTACGTCGTGGCCTGGACCACCGGACCGGCAGCCGCAGACCCCGAGGAGGACCCGCGATGAATCCCACCGAGCCCGAAGTCCGCGCCGACGAGGAGGCGGTCCTCGCCGACCTCGCGCGGATGCTCCGCACCCTCCTGGAGGAGTACGGCGACGACGACGCCGAGATCGGCATGAGCACCACCTTCAACCGCGACCTGGAGCTGGAGAGCATCGACCTGGTCACCCTGGCCGGGCTGTTGGAGGAGCGGTACGGCAAGCGGGTCAACTTCGCCGAGTTCCTGGCCGGGATGGAGTTCGACGAGATCATCGAGCTGACCGTCGGCCGGCTCGTCGAGTACGTGGTGTGGAGCCTGAAGGCCACGGAGGCGGGCTGAGCCATGGCGATCGTCGACACCGGGGACATCCGGCTGCACGTACAGCGCATGGGCCCGGCGGAGGGCCGCACCCCCCTCGCCACCGTGGTCCTCGTCCACGGGCTGCTCACCGACAGCCTGGCCAGCTACTACTTCACCGTGGCACCCGCGTTCGCCGCCTCCGGCCTCGACGTGGTCATGTACGACCTGCGCGGCCACGGCCGCAGCGCCCGCCCCACCGGCGGATACACCCTCGACCACAACATCGACGACCTGGAGGCCCTGCTCGACCGGCTGGAGATCACCGGCCCGGTCCACCTGGTCGGCAACTCCTACGGCGGCACCATCGCCTTCGGCTACGCGGCCCGCCATCCGGAGCGCGCCGCCAGCCTGACCCTGATCGAGTCCGAACCGGCGACCGCCGCCTGGGCCGCGAAGCTCGGCGGCATCCTGCACCGGGTGGTCACCGAACTCGCCCACAACGAGCCGGACGCGATCGCCTGGATCACCGCGAACCGCAGCCACAACACCGCCCGGCTGGCCCGGGGCGCGGCCCGGCTCGCGCGCGAGACCAGCCTCGGCCGGGACATCCCCGCCAGCCGGGTCCTGACGGAGGACCAGATCAGCGCCGTACGCTGCCCGGTGCTCGGCGTGTACGGCGGCGACTCCGACCTGGTCGGGGTGGTCCCCTTGAAGGAGGCGCTGCTGGCGGACTACCGGTCGGTGGTGCTGCCCGGACACGAGCACTCCGTGCTGGTCGAGGCGGCCGGCACCGTCGGCGGACACATCCTGGAGCTGATCCACTCGGTCAGCGGAGCGCGGGCGGCCGGGGTCCGGTGAGCGGCTTCCTGTTCGTCGTACCGCCCCTGGTCGGGCACATCAACCCGGCCGTCGGCGTCGCGGCCGAACTCGCCGCGCGGGGGCACCGGGTGGCCTGGGTCTGCGCGGACGCCGGTCTGGTGCGCCGGCTCGCGGGGCCGCAGGCACGGGTGTTCCCGTGCGCGGGAGCGGCCCAGGGGGAGCGGCCCGCGGACCTGCGCGGCGCGGAGGCGCTGAAGTTCCTCTGGGAGTGGTTCCTGGTGCCGCTCGCGGACGCCATGGCGCCCGGTGTGCGAGCGGCCGTCGACGAGTTCCGCCCCGATGTGGTGGTCGCGGACCAACAGGCCTTCGCCGGGGCCCTGGTGGCCGAGCGGCTCGGCCTGCCCTGGGCGACCTCCGCCACCACCTCGGCCGAGTTCGGTGCCGCCTACGACGGCATCCCCAAGGTCGCCGAGTGGCTCCGGGACCGACTCACGGAACTCCGGGAACGCATCAGCGACCCGGCGGCCACCGCCGACCCGCGCTTCTCGCCGCACCTCACCCTGGCCTTCACCACACCCGAACTGGCGGGCCCCACCGACCGGCCGGCCGTCCGTTACGTCGGCCCGTCGATCTCCGAGCGACCGGTCACCGACGGGTTCCCCTGGGAGTGGCTGGACCCCAGCCGGGAGCGGGTCCTCGTCTCCCTGGGCACCGCCAACGCGGACGTGGGCGGGCGGTTCCTGGCCGAGTGCGTGGCCGCCGTACGCGAACGGGCCGACCGGGTCCAGGCGCTGGTCGCCGACCCGGGGGGCACCCTGCCCCCCGCGGCCGATGACAAGGACATCCTGATCATGCCGTCGCTGCCCCAACTCCCGCTCCTGGAAAGGGTCGACGCGGTCGTCTGCCACGCCGGGCACAACACCGTCTGCGAGGCCCTGTGGCACGGCGTCCCGCTGGTCGTCGCCCCCATCCGCGACGACCAGCCGGTGATCGCCGGGCAGGTGGTCGACGCGGGGGCGGGCCTCCGGGTCCGGTTCGGCCGGGTCACCGCCCTGCGGCTGGGCGAGGCCCTCGACACCGTCCTGTACGAGCCCGGCCCGCGCACCGCGGCGGCCAGGATCCGCACCGCGTTCCGCGCGGCGGGCGGAGCGCCGGCCGCCGCCACCCACCTGGAAGCCCTCGCCGCCGACCCGCACGCAAGGAGAGCCGATGAGCAAGCAGAGTGAGATCGAGGCGCTGCGCTCCGCCTACCGGCGGGACCTGGCCGAGGGCACCGACCGCTTCTTCGAACCCCGGCGCACCACCTGCCCCTGGTGCGGCTCCGGCCGGCTGACCACCCGGCTGCGCACCACCGACCTGCTCCAGCACAAGCCCGGCGCGTTCGTCCTCGACCGCTGCGCGGAGTGCGGCCACACCTTCCAGAACCCGCGCCTGAACGACGCCGGCCTGGAGTTCTACTACCGCGACTTCTACGACGGCCTGGGCGAGCAGAAGATGAGCGGCACCTTCGGCGGCCGTACCAAGATGTATCAGGGCCGCGCCCGGTCCCTGGTCCCGCACGACGCGACCCCCAAGAACTGGCTCGACGTCGGCACCGGCCACGGCCACTTCTGCGAGGCCGCCCGCGAGGTGCTGCCCGGCACCGCCTTCGACGGCCTCGACTTCACCGACGGCGTCGAACTCGCCGCGCGCGAGGGCCGGGTGGAGCACGCCTACCGCGGCGCCTTCCCGGACCTGGCCCCCGAACTCGCCGCCCGCTACGACGTCGTCAGCATGTTCCACTACCTGGAGCACAGCACCGACCCCGACCGTGAACTGCGCGCCGCCCACGAGGCGGTACGCCCCGGCGGCCACCTCCTCATCGAGGTCCCCGACCCCGAGAGCCGCTACGCCCGCCTCCTCGGCCGCTGGTGGCTGCCCTGGCTCCAGCCGCAGCACCTGCACTTCATCCCGGTCGCCAACCTGCGCGCACGGCTCACCGGCCTGGGCTTCACGGTCGTCGCCGAAGAACATGCCGAGGCCCACGACCCCGTCGACCTGCTGGCCGCCGTCTGGCTCGCCCTGGACCACACCGCGCCGCGGGAGGACGCCCCCTGGCTGCCGACCCCGCCCGGAGCCCTGCGCAAGACGCTCCGCGCCGCCGTGCTCATCGCGGGCATCCCGGCCCTGGTCACCGGCACCCTCCTGGACCGCTTCGCCGTACGGCCGCTCTCCGGCAGGCTCCGCGTCTCCAACGCCTACCGGATCGTGGCCCGACGTGACTGACGCCCCGCCTCAGAGCACCTTCGCGCGAATCATCGCCGAGAGCACCAGGGCGCCCGGCAGCAGCGGCAGCCAGTCGGTCAGGACGCGGTAGCCGATCACGGTCGCGGTGGCCACCGCGACCGGGGAACCGAACGCGACCAGCGTGATCACCAGCGCCGCGTCCACCGCCACCCCGCCGGGGACCGGAACGGCGCCCCCCGCCGTGCCCGCCGCCAGGTACGCGAAGATCACGGTGCCCCACGGCAGCCCCAACCCCAGCGCCTCCCCGGTGCAGGCCAGCACGCTCGCCTGCACCAGCGGCATGGCGGTGGCCCCGCCCCACAGGGCCAGCACGCGGGACGGACGGGCGTGAACCGTCCGGGCGTCGGTGAGCGCCGAGCGCACCAACCCGGTGACCGGCCGCCGCAGCGGTCGTACGACGACCGTCGCCACGGCCACCAGGGTGAGCACCGCGGCGACCGGGATCAGCACCACCCCGTCCGGGACCAGCTCGCCCAGCCGCCGCCAGGCGGACGAGGAGAGCAGGAACACGATCAGCACCACCGTCTTCGCGCCCGACCTGGCCACCGAGTACAGCGCGATCGAGGAGGTGGCCCGCTCCAGGGGGACGCCCCGGGTGCGCAGGAAACGCACGGTGACGGCGTGCGCGCCGAGTCCCGCGGGCAGCGCGTGGTTGGCGGCCCCGGCGGCGAACTGCGAGGCCAGCAGCAACCCCGGCGGCAGCCGGTCGGACACGGCGCCCTGCCGCATGCAGGAGGCCACCACCCAGGTCAGGCAGGTGCAGGCGCCGCCGGCCAGCAGCCACCCCGGTTCGGCGCGGGCGAGCCGGGTGACGCCCTCGGACAGCAGCGACCGGTTGGTCAGCCCCCAGACCGCGGCGATGAGCAGAGGGGACAGACAGAGGGCGAGCCGGAGCGGCCGGCCCGTCGTCGAGGTGGGCGCCGGCAGCGGACACACGGGCGCGTCGGGGTGGGACGCCGACAGCGAGGAGAGTGAGGACACGGGGACGTTGTCCTTCCACGGCGGGCCCGCGGTGGGGAGCCGCGGGCGAGCAGACGCCGGGGAGCCTTCCCGCCCCGTATGACACCCGGATGTCCGAGAACCGAAGGCGGGAGGGCGGGCCGGTGCCGCGGGCGATGCGCTGCCCGGCCGACCCGGTAGCCTTCCTGGGAGGAGCACGCGACAGGGGAGGTTCCGGCGGTGCACGTCCAGGAATGGCTCGACTCAGTACCGGCGGTCGCCGTCTACGCCGTGGTGGCCCTGGTCATCGGGGTGGAGAGCCTGGGCATCCCGCTGCCGGGCGAGATCGTCCTGGTCTCCGCGGCGCTGCTCTCCTCCCAGCACTCGGGCGTCAACCCGTTCGTCCTCGGAGCCTGCGCGACCGCGGGCGCGGTGATCGGCGACTCCATCGGGTACGCGATCGGCCGCAAGGGCGGCCGCCCGCTGCTGGCCTGGCTGGGGAAGAGGTTCCCGAGACACTTCAGCGAGGGCCACGTCGCCACCGCCGAGCGTTCCTTCGAGAAGTGGGGCATGTGGGCGGTCTTCGTCGGCCGCTTCATCGCCCTCCTGCGCATCTTCGCGGGCCCCCTGGCCGGCGTCCTGCACATGCCGTACTGGAAGTTCCTGACCGCCAACCTCCTGGGCGGCATCTTCTGGGCGGGCGGCACCACGGCAGTCGTCTACTACGTCGGCATCGTCGCGGAGGACTGGCTGAAGCGCTTCTCGTACGTGGGCCTGGCGGCGGCGGTCCTCTTCGGCCTCGCCTCCATGCTGATCGTCCGCCGCAGGGCGAAGAGGGTCCAGCTCACGGAGAAGGAACCCGAACCGGTGAGCGCCGGGGAGTAGGCCGACTCAGGGGCGCGGGGGCTGTACCAATGTGCGGCTCCGCCGCGTGGGCGCGACAAGCCCCCACGCGCCCGCACCCGCCGAACCCCCTACTCATGCACCCCCCTATGCGTCTTGGCCAGCTCCGCATAGAAGGTCCCGTTCAGGGTCACCCCCTCCCGCTCTTCACGGCTGAGCTCGCGCCGCACCTTCGCCGGCACCCCCGCCACCAACGACCCAGGCGGCACCACCATCCCCTGCGGCACCAGAGCCTGCGCCGCGACCAGCGACCCCGCCCCGATCACCGCGCCGTTCAGCACGGTCGCCCCCATGCCGATCAGGCAGTCGTCCTCCACGGTCGCCCCGTGCACCACCGCGTTGTGCCCGATGGAGACCCGCTCCCCGACCCGCACCGGAAACCCCGGGTCCGCGTGCAAGGTCACGTTGTCCTGGACGTTCGCCCGCGCCCCCACCGTGATCTTCTCGGCGTCCCCCCGGATCACCGCGCCGTACCAGACACTCGCCCCGGCCTCCAGCGTCACGTCACCGATCACCGAAGCCGTCGGCGCCACGAACACGTCCGCCTCGATCCGCGGCTCACGCCCCCCGATCCCCACGATCAGCGCCTTGTGCGTCATCACCGTCTCCCATCGTCATCGACGTCCTCGGCAACCTAGCCCACCGCCTGGGGCGAAGATCACAGCAGCCCACCCTCTGCAAGCCGGTGCCCGCTGAGTACCGTGACCCCGTGCCGAAGCCCAAGAACACGTTCTCGTCCTGGCGCCGCCGCCTCGCCCAACGCGCAGTGCACGCGGCCTGGGCCTGGGTGCAGCGGACGGGGTCCGTCACGGCCGACCGCCCCTGCCGCTTCCGTTTCGGCGCCCTCGGCGAAGCCACCCGCCTCGCCTTCCCGCTCGGCACGGTCTTCGGCGAACCGTGGATCCATCTCGGCTCGCACTGCATCGTCGGCGAACAGGTCACCCTCACCGCCGGCCTGATGCCCGACCTCGACCTCGGCCCCGACCCGATCCTGCGCATCGGCGACGGCGTGGTCCTCGGCCGCGGCAGTCACGTCATCGCGGACACGACGGTCACCATCGGCAGCGACTGCTACTTCGGCCCGTACGTCTACGTCACCTCCACCAACCACTCCTACGACGACCCGCACGAGCCCATCGGCAGGCAGTGGCCCCGCATGGAGCCCGTGGAGATCGGTCCTGGCTGCTGGATAGGCACCGGAGCGGTGATCCTGCCGGGCGCGCGGATCGGCCGGAACGTGGTGGTGGCCGCCGGCGCGGTGGTCCGGGGCACGGTGCCCGACCACGCCGTGGTGGCCGGGGCACCCGCCCGGGTCGTCCGCCGCTGGACGCCCGAGACCGGCTGGCAGCCTCCGCTGCGCACGCCCCCGCCAGTGCCGATCCCGGAGGGCACCACGCCGGAGCAGCTGCGCGCGCTGGCCGAGCTCGACGAGGAGGACGTGGCGCGGCTCGCCGCGCTGGAGACCGAGAGCTGACCGGCATACAGCCGAGCGGTCGCCCCCGCGCGTCGGCCTCCGGCTCAGCCGGTGGCCAGCAGCAGCGTCCCCGCCAGCGCCAGCCCGGCGCCCGCCGCCTGGACCGCGCGCAGCCGTTCACGGAGGAAGCCGCGGGCCGCGAGAGCCGTCACCACCGGGTAGAGCGAGGCGAGCACGGCGGCCACGGTGACCGGACCGTGCTGGGCGGCGATCGAGTACGTGCCGTTGGCCGCGACGTCGGCAAGACCGACGAAGCCCAGCGCCGGGAGCGTGGTCCAGGCCAGGCCGCCCTCCGGCAGCGCGGGCGTGCCCCGGCGCACGGCCGGCCACAGGGCGGCGCCGCCCGTCACGACGCTGGTCAGCCGCTGTACGAACAGGGCCAGGAAGAGGCCGGTGACGGTGGTGGACGCCTCGGCGATCAGCGCGAACACCGTGCCGAAGCCGGCCGCCGAGACCAGGGTGAGCAGGATCGTCCGGCGCTGCACGGGCGCGCCGCGCAGCTGCGGGCCGCCGGCCAGGACGACGCCGGTGACGGCGACCACGATGCCCGCGACCTGCAGCGGCCCCGGCCGCTCGCCGAGGAGGAGCCCGACCCCGACCGGGACGGCGACGCTCAGCGTGGCCAGCGGGGAGACGACCCCCATCGGGCCGAGGGCGAGGGCCTTGTAGAAGCAGATCAGCGCGACCGGTCCGGCCAGCCCCGCCGCACACGCGAACCACAGCCGCGGCCCGGCCTCGCTCCAGCCGCCCGTGGCGACCACGATCGCGCCCAGGACCACCGCCGCCAGGCCCTGCGACACGACGACCACTGTGAGCGCCGGGGCGCGTCGCGTGAGCAGTCCGCCGCCGAAGTCGGCCAGTCCCCACAGCAGACTGGTGGTCAGGGCGAAAAATGCTGTCACGGCCCGCCTCGCAGTACAGTTCGGTGAACGATCAGGTACACCCCACCGTAGTTCACTCTGTTGAGCTACACCATTCAAAATACTGGCCCCACGATGGACGGAACGTGTCGGACCTCGACCTGCTGACCCAGTCCCTGGCCCGCAACGTCAAGCACTGGCGGGCGGTGCGCGGCTTCACCCTGGACGTGCTCGCGGCGCGGGCGGGGGTCAGCCGCGGCATGCTGATCCAGATCGAGCAGGCCCGCACCAACCCGAGCATCGGCACGGTCGTCAAGATCGGTGACGCGCTCGGCGTCAGCGTCACCACCCTGCTCGACTACGAGCAGGGCCCGAAGGTCCAGATCGTCCCCGCCGACAAGGCCGTACGGCTGTGGCACACCGAGGCCGGCAGCTTCAACCGGCTCCTCGCCGGCACCGAGGCGCCCGGCCCGCTGGAGATGTGGGACTGGCACCTGATGCCGGGGGAGAGCAGCACCTCGGAGCCTCACCCCGCCGGCACGGTGGAGATCGTCCATGTCACCGCCGGTGAGCTGACCCTCACCGTCGACGGTACCGAGTACCGCGTGCCGACCGGTGCCAGCGCCTCATTCGAGGCGAACACGGCCCACGTGTACGGCAACACGGGGAACGTGCCGATGGAGATGGTGATGACGGTCTCCGTGCCGCCCGTGCCCTGAGCCCGGGGCTCCGAGCCGTACGCCACTGGACCGGCATCGTGCCCGCCGACCCGTCCGGCTCGGCGTCTAGGACGGTGCCTGGGCGTGGTGCGCCAGCGCCAGGTGCGGGTCCGCCTGGCCCGGGGCCGGCGCGGGATCCGCGTGCACCAGGGCCGCCGTCAGCCGCGGCACGGCGTGCAGCAGCGCGTGTTCCGCCGCGACGGCGATCCCGTGGGCCTGCCGCACGGTCGACTCGCCGTCGACCACGACCGCCACCTCGGCCCGCAACCGGTGCCCGATCCACCGCAGCCGTAGTTCACCCACCGCCCGCACCCCCGGCACCTCGCGCAGCGCGCGCTCCGCCCGGTCCGTCAGTTCCGGGTCCACGGCGTCCATCACCCGCCGGAACACCTCGCGCGCCGCGTCCCGCAGCACCAGCGCGATCGCGGCCGTGATCGCCAAGCCGACCAGCGGGTCGGCGAGCCGCCAGCCGAGCGCCGAGCCGCCTGCGCCCAGCAGGACGGCCAGCGAGGTGAATCCGTCGGTACGGGCGTGCAGCCCGTCGGCGACCAGCGCGGCCGAGCCGATCTCCCGGCCCACCCGGATCCGGTACCGGGCCACCCACTCGTTCCCGGCGAACCCGGCCAGCGCGGCCACCGCGACCGCAGGGAGATGCGAGACGGGGCGCGGATCCAGCAGCCGGTCGACCGCGGTCCAGGCGGCGAAGACCGCCGACGCGGTGATGGTCAGCACGATCGCGATCCCGGCGAGGTCCTCGGCCCGCCCGTAGCCGTAGGTGAAGCGGCGGTTCGCCGCGCGACGCCCCAGCACGAAGGCGATGCCCAGCGGTACGGCGGTCAGCGCGTCCGCCGCGTTGTGCACCGTGTCCCCGAGGAGGGCGACGGAACCGGACAGGGCGACCACGACCGCCTGCGCGAGCGCTGTCGCGCCGAGCGCGGCCAGCGAGACCCAGAGTGCCCGCATCCCCCGCGCCGAGGACTCCAGCGCGGGGTCGAGCTTGTCGGCCGTCTCGTGGGAGTGGGGCGTCAGGAGATGCCAGAGGCGGTGCCGCAGGCCCGGGGACGAGGGGTGTTTGTGCCCGGACGGGTGGTCGTGTGCGTGGTGGTGGGCGTCGCCGTGGTGGTGGTCGTGGTCGTGGTGGTGTCCGTGGTCATGGTGGTGCCTGTGGTCATGGTGGTGCCCGTGCGTCGGCCCTTGCCCGTGCGCCTGCCCGGGGGCGGGATCGATACCGGGGCCGTGCTCCCGCTCAGGGCCGGGGCCGTGCTCCCCACCGGGGCCGTGGCTGTGCTCGTGCTCAGAGCCGTGGTCGTGGCCGTGGTCGTGGCTGTGCCCGGGGCCGGCGGTCCGGCCGCCGTTCCGGTCGGGAGAGGAGGAGTGCCCCTGCGCCTGACGGTCGTCCGCGGATGCGTGCTCCTGCGCTTGACGGTCGTCCGCGGATGCGTGCTCCTGCGCCTGACGGTCGTCCGCGGATGCGTGTTCGTGGTGGTGCCGGTCGCTCATGCGGCTCCCCTCTCCGGTGCGCGGGGCGTGGACGTGGACATCCGACGCCCACGACGCCATTATGTGCGTATGAGCGCACGCATGCACCTATCACCTGCGCATCATGCGCATCCGCGCACCCCGGGCGAGGAGCAGTTCGCGCTCGCGGCCGAAGTCCTCGCCCTGCTCGGCGACCGCACCCGGCTGACCCTGCTGCACGCCCTGACGTCGGGGGAGGCCGACGTCAGCACGCTCACCGAGGTGTGCGGCGCCGCGCGGCCGGCCGTGAGCCAGCACCTGGCCCGGCTGCGGCTCGCGGGGCTGGTGGGCACGCGCAAGGAAGGGCGCCGGGTGGTGTACTCGCTGCGCCACGGTCATCTGCGGCGCCTGGTCGACGAGGCGCTGAAGGTGGCCGACCACCGGCTGTCCGAGACCACCGCCCCAGCAGACGGCTGAGCTTTTCGAGGAGGAGGACGAGCACCTCCCCGTGGACGCCCGCGGTGATCCTGCTCGCGCAGGGCTCGGCCGCCGCCACCGCCCTGACGGCAGCGGGGGTCACGCCCCTGGCCGGCCTCCACCCGGCCATGGGCCTCGCGGTCCTCCTGCTCGCCCTGGCCGGTACGGCGCTCTTCGCCATCCCGGCCGCGGACCCGGCACCCGGGCCGACGTGACGGTCAGAAAGCGGGGGCCGAACCGAGGTACTGCTCGGCGAAGGCCGTGGCCGCCGCCCGGGAGGTGAACAGCCTGCGCAGCCGGGCCAGGCTGGTGCCCGCGAGGAACGGATCGCCGGACGCGGTGCCGTGGTAGATGCCCGAGAGGAACTGCGAGAACTCCTGGTAGTCCCAGACCCGGCGCAGGCAGGCGTGGGAGTAGCCCGCCAGGCCCTCGTCGTCGTCCTTCGCGACGTGCGCGGCGATCGCGTCGCCCAGCAGGAAGGCGTCGTGCAGGGCGAGGTTCATGCCCTTCGCGGCGATCGGCGCGGTCAGGTGCCCGGCGTCACCGGCCAGGAAGAGGCGGCCGTACACCATGGGTTCGACCACGTAGTCGTGCATGTCCAGCACCCGCTTCTCGATCAGCCGCCCCTCGGCGAGCTGCGGCGCGCCGGCCGCGCGGAGCCGCTCTCGCAGCTCGTCCCAGACCCGGTCGTGCGGCCAGTTCTCCGGATCGTCGCCCGGCGGGCACTGCAGGTAGTAGCGGGTGACCTCGGGGCTGCGCGCCATGTGTCCGGCGAAACCGTTCGGATGGACGCCGAACACCACGCAGTCCGAGGACGGCGGCGCCTCGGCGAGCAGGGCGAGCCACGCCGTGCCGTAGTCATGCCGGGAGACCCGCACCCGCCCGGCCGGTATCGCGTCCCGGGTCACCCCGCGCGCCCCGTCGCAGCCCGCGACGAACTCGCAGCGCAGCACATGGCGCCGACCGGTCTCCGGGTCGAGGTACGACACGGCGGCCCGGTCCGTCTCCAGGTCGTGCAGCACGACCTCCCGCACCCCGAACCTGATGTCCCCGCCGCGCACGTCGGCGTACTCCCGCACCAGGTCCGTCACCAGCAACGGCTGCGGGTAGACGTAGTGGTGCTGTGCCGTCAGTTCGTGGTAGTCGAACCGGAACCGCTCGCCCGCGAACCGGAACTCGCACTCGGTGTGCAGCTGTGCCCGGGCCGCCAGGTTCTCACCCAGACCGCGCTGCCTCAGCTCGCGCACCGCCCATTCCTCGATGACCCCGGCCCGTGGTCTGCTCTCGACGAACTGTCTGCTCTCGGTCTCCAGGACCACACAGTCGACGTCGGCGGCCCGCAGGACGTTCGCAACAGCCAGCCCGGCGGGCCCGGCACCCACGACGACGACCGTCCGGCGTTCTTCGGGCGCGGAGTTGGAGTGGGGGGGATGAGTCACCCTCGCATTATGACCGTGTCCAGACAGCCGAGGCCCGCCGCCTGCAGCCCGGAGCCCTGCACGTCGAGTTGTTAGGTTCGCTGAGGGGATGCGCGCCGGAGCGGACCGTGCGGGCGCGGATCGTCTGCTGGCTGCTGCTCGACGGGCCGCCGGCGCTGGCCGGCCGGGTGTCCTCGCGGACGCCGGAGAGCTTCAGCGAGG